>JAQWJZ010000021.1 GCA_029248105.1 Flavobacteriales bacterium | reverse complement strand
TCAATTGGGGATTGGTAGCGGATTCAAATAAGGTTTTGGACTGACGTATAGCAAACATAATTTTTTGAGCATAATCCCAAATAACCTGATTGGTATCGAGCAAATGCTGTATCTCTGCATTATAACGTTCTACTTCATCTTCGCTAAAGAAATTTTCTAAAATGGCATAGCCATTCTCCGACCAAGGCAACAGTGCCGATTGTATTTTTTTATCGAGGGCATTGAAAGCCTCCATCTTGGGCAATTCTTGTGCGCTATCTAGTCTATCCAAATGAGGTTTGGGGTTATCCAAATGCTTGAAGTCTTCTGAAGATACGCAGGAATAATACTTTTTTTTATGCCGTATTTCTTTTACAAAGGAACGTTATGAAGTAATTCTTTTCTTTTGAAAAGATTGTAAAGTTGAATAATCCACTTGAACGAACGAATCCAATTTATCATAATTAGTTAGCTGTAATTTCAAACTCGGTTCTTCTGTTGTTGGCTCTACCTGCCTTAGTAGCATTGGTATCTACCGGACGACTGGCACCATAGCCTTTTGCGGTTACCCTTCCGCCATCGACAGAACGAGATACCAAATAAGCTCTAACGGCTTCAGCACGTCTTTGCGAAAGCCTCTCATTAGCTGCATTGCCACCCACATTGTCAGTATGTCCCGAAAGCTCTATCTTTAGACTAGGTACATCGGTCATTAGCTGAATCAATCGGTCTAGCTCTGGATAAGAGTCTATCTTAACCTCTGCCTTACCAGTATCAAAGAAGACGTTTCTCAACGCTATTTTACTACCGATATCTATGTTTTTCAATTCGATGTCTTTGTTAATCATATTGTAGGCCGAACCTTCTGGCAAATTGAAATTCTCAGAATGGAATAAATAACCCTCTGCCTCTACAGAGATACCGTAATTTAATCCTGACGGTAAAGAGAGTAAGAATTTTCCTGTGGCACTGTTAGAACGCATCACAGCATAGACATCGCCTGTGGCATTGTCAAAGATTTTTATTTCTGCCTCTACTGGATCTTGCAATAAGCCGTCCAAAATTCGTCCCTTAAAGACAGTCAAACTGTTGGCCACTGTTACCTCTACACTTTCTGGAATGTAGGTGTCTTCTATGGGCGATGCTATACTAGCAATGAGGTTGTCTTCAGATGCTACGCTAGGTTTTTTAGGCTCTCCCCAAAAGGTAGCGCAATAAATGTCCATACCGCCTTGTCCCTTGTCTCTATTGGAAGAGAAATAGGCCTTTTTACCGTTTGCCGAAATGGTAAAATACAATTCGTCATAAGGGGTATTGATAGGATAACCTAGGTTAATGGGTTCTCCCCATAAGCCCAAATCATTACGGTAAGAAACAAAGACGTCATAACCCCCTATCGATGTGTGTCCCTGCGAACAGAAATACATGGTATTGCCATCGGGCGCCATATATACCGAGCCTTCTTGAAAACCAGAGTTGACCTCTTGCCCAGCACTTTGTGCCTTTCCCCAAAAGGTTTCTTCCATATCTTTCTTACCACTAAAGCTGATATTCTTATCGCCACCATACCCACCATCGGTAACAAAATATACCTTAATGTCCTGCGGATCGTAAGACGCAAAAGTTTCATTAGCATCGGTATTAACCACCTTAGACATCTTGAGCTTAGGCTCACTCCATTCAGTACCGTTTAGCTTAGATTCGTAAATATCGCTTTGTCCATCGGTGTACTTGAACAACAACAAACGCTGACCATCATAGGCTAAGGACGAAGAAACATCGTCACCATCGGTATTGAGAGAAGATAATGGGCTTATTCCATACCACCTTCTGTTTTTTCTTTCAGCAGAGTATATATCAAAATTACCCGTTTTGTTGGTGTTGAAAATAATCTCAGAACCATCGGCAGAAATAGTAGGCGCAATATCGTCGTAAAAAGAATTCAGTTCTTTAACGTTATCTACCCATACACGAGTTTTCATACCAAAAATCTCTGCACCGCTCTTACTCTCTTTTATGTGCTTTCTATTCAACTTCTTATAGGGCTCCAATTCCTTATCACTGGCTAGTGTGCCGTACCTCAAAAAGGATTTTTCAGCCTCTTCAAAATCTTGCGCCAACTGATAGGCTTTCCCCAATAAAAAATATACAAAAGGCTCTGCGTCATCTCCTGCTAACTCTAGGGACTTTTTAAGAAAAGGCATGGCCTTGTAAGGGGTGTTGGTGTACAAATAGGCATGTCCTACTTTTATGTTTAAGTCGGAATTATTAGGGTTAAACTCTTGAGCAGGCAAATAAAAATCTAAGGCTTTTTTGTAGGCATCTGCAGCATAGACCATTTCAAGGACTTTAAGCTTACCTTTCTCTAGCCATTCGTCACCTAACTCTATGTTCTTTTTGGCTTCATCAAAGCCTTCTTTGTTGTCTTTGAAATTACTTTTCTTAAAGGCTACATCTTGTGCGAATAAGCCAAATGTCGTCAACAATAATACCAATGTGATTAACTGTTTCATAATTCTATTTACTCGCAATTATTAATATAATATTCATTTCCTTTTTCTATACCTAACTCATAGGCTTTTTGCCAATCTTCACACGCACCGTCAACATCACGAAGCATCTCACGAGTAATACCTCTATTGAGTAATGCTGTGGCATTGTTGGGCTGAAGCTTTACGGCCTGTTCTAAATCTGCTAATGCACCTGTATAATGCTCTTGCATATGATAAATGGCAGCTCTATTGCATAGTGCCATAGCGTAATTGGAATTGAGCTCTATAGCCTTTTTAAAATCATTCAAAGCATTGTCATAGTCTTCAGATTCAAAATAAACCGTTCCTCTGTTGTTGTATGCCATCTCATAAGTGGCATCGGCAGAAATAGCCTTATTGTAATACTCCAGTGCCTTGTCTTTATTTCCAGATTTGCGATAAGCACTGGCTAAATTGTTGAAAATAAAAGCTTGTGCATCCTGCTTACTTGCCGCCAAGTAATCAACTACGGCTTTGTCATAATCTTCTAAAGCTCGGTGACAACTGCCTCTATCGTTTAGGGCATAGGCATAATTGGGCTCAATACTTATGGCTTGAGTGTATGCTGTAATTGCTTGAGCATAGTCCTTTTGCAAATAAAAGATTACCCCTTTATTGTAGGCTGCTTCGGCACGTGTTGGCTTTAGCTCCAATAGCCTGTCATAGGTGCTAATAGCTTGTTCCTGATCTTGGAGGGACTCATAGCATTTCGCTTGATTAAAAACAGCATCAAAATAGCTGTTATCAATAGCAAAGGCGGCTTCAAAATCCGTTATGGCATCCTTATAATTTTTCAATTCCTTGTTGGAAAGTCCTTTATTAAAATGAGCATCTGCATTGGAAGAGTCTAAAGCTATTACCGATTCAAACAATTGGATAGCCTTATTAAAATAAGATGAGGCAAATGCTTTAGTTGCCGCATTATAAGATTCTTGAATTTGTTGAACCATGGCGTTATTGGTATTTATAGCCGCAATGGAATCTCTAAATTGAATTTCTTCAGAAGTAAGAGTACTATCTGCCTCTTGCTGTGCATAAACACTCAAAAAGCCCATAGCTAACACTACCAACAATATAATTTTTTTCATTGATCTATTTTTTTTTAAAATTAAGAATAGTGCCGGTAAGTGGATTAAATTGTTTGTAAAGTTTTTTACAATTTATCAACGTTTCCAAGTAGCCGAAAAAACACTTACCTCAGTGTCTTCTTTGGGGAAAATCTTGAGAGATTTATAGTCCGTTCCCTCCCTTTCGTTGTGATCTCTGTGAGCATTATCACAATAGGGTAAATTTTTACTCAGACCGCAAGAACAAAAACTATAACGTTTGCCTGCTAACAATTTTACCTTTATGGCTTCAGCTGTTTTATCATTCATTTTTGAATATTTTAAAAGTTAAATCTTCATCTTTGGTTTGTATCTTAGCGATGTTATGACCTCTAGCCAAATCATTAAAATCGATGCGTTCCGTCCCTATTACTTCCTTAGAATACACCAATTGCCCCATCATGTTGTATATTTTAAAAAGTGAGCGTTTGTCGTTTGCTTCAATGGTAAGATAGTTATTTAGTGGTGTAGGGTATAATTTTATGGACTCACTTAAATTAGTGAAAATACTTACAGTTGTATCTGTGCTACTGGTATCGTTGGCAGAAACTACTTCCAAATCAAATGTTTCTTTCTTAACCAAACATCCACCATTAGAAAAGACACTCAATTCGACCTGATGCTGTCCTGAACCAAAAGTATGGCTAGCATTAGCTGTACTGGAGGTATTACCGTCACCAAAATCCCACACCAAATTGTCGTAATTGGATGCCGTAGTGCTAAAAGAATAAGTGCTATCGTTAGTAGATGTTGTATCGGCAGATTGAATAGTAAACATATTCCACACCCAAGTGCTATCCAAAACGGTATTTGAAGCTATGGTTTGTAGTGTTGTAGCATCACCAATAGATAATCCGTTGGGCACATAAGAAGAGCCTACACAACTTTTTTGAAACAGGGTGCAATAAAAGGTACAAGCAGCTAAATATGAACCGGCCAAATTAGGGTGTCCTTCATCGGCAGTATATAGTTCAAAATTGGGGTTATCGTCAATGGAATGTTTCCATGCCATACCAACAGGAGCTACCGTAGCATCGTTATCCATACCCATTTCCAAATAGGACTCTCTTAAACGTTGTTGCATTCCTTCATAAGTCGATATTAAAGGATATACTTGACCGTTCACAGAGTCGCCATACTTTCGCCCCCAAGTCATAAAAAATTCGGGCTCGGTACACGGATCGTTAGCTGCAATAGAATCTACTAAGGTTTGAGCATAAGGATAAACCTCCTCCTCTACCTGCCAAGGTGGAGAGCTCGGCTCGTTGCTTTGTGCTTGTAGAATAACAAAGTCCCAATCTTGTTGTCTTATCTTTTGCATACTGCTCGAATTGGCAGCAGCGTGGTTTAAAAAACGCCAACCACCCGGGGTGTTACTCTGTACATTTAGGGTATCGCCCATAGAATCGGCAATATCAGAAGCCATAGTAGGCATATTATTGTAAAATGTGTAAGAATTTCCCAAAAACAAAGCGTCGTAAGATTGTGAAAACACAGACGTGGGAATAAGTAAAAGAAGTAGTAAATAATTTTTCATGTTTTATTTTTAATTTCAGTAAAAGTACATAGTAATAGTATCAAATCCAAAAAAAACTATTTTTGTAAAATGAACACTTTAAACAAAATCATTTTTTTATTCACCTTGCTTTTTGCATTATCCAGTTGCGATACCCCAAAGTCATTGACCAAAAAAGGCGATAAGTTCGTTGAAAAGAATCTTTATAAAGATGCTACAATCCAATATATGAAAGCACTGAATAAAAAAAGTGATTTTATAGCTGCCAAAGAAGGCTTGAGGGAGTCTGGTCAAAAACAAGTAAATATTTACTTAGATGATTTTTTTAAGTCTAAAAATTTTGGCGAAAAAAGAGCCGCTATCTATCATTACAGAAATGCCAACGAGCTTAAAAACAAAATTAGCGCCTACTCCATCAACATAGATATTCCTACTACTTATACCAACGATTACAATTCATTAGTTGATAGCTATGTCAATACCATATATGCTGAAGCTATGGGCTTACTGGAGAATGAAAACTTTTCGGAATCCGAAAAACTACTGAAAGAAGTGGCTCTGCTAAAGCCTAATTTCAAAGATGTTAACGACCTCAAAAATGTAGCTACCTATGAGCCTATATACAGACAGGCTAACGAATACCTAGAATTAGAAAAATTCCGATCTGCCTATTATGAGTACGAAAAAATCCCTAAATCTTATCAAGAAACTGCCCAAAGACAAGCCCTAGCATTAGAGGCAGGATTGTTCACTATCGCCATAGTAGAGTTCCAAAATGCTACTAGACAAAAAGGTGGCGAATCGGCAATCTCAGCACTTGTCACTGACCAGATGATGAAACTCAACAACCCATTCATCAAGCTAGTCGATAGAAAATATACCCAAAGCTTTATTGACGAACAAGTCATGGGGCTTAGCGGTCAAGTGGCAGCAAACACCAACGCTCAAGCCGGTGAGCTTATCGGAGCAAAAGCTATACTTACGGGTAAACTAGTAAGTTTTTCTAAACAGAATAAACCTATCACAAGGTTTGAACAAAAGGGCTGGGCAGAAAGAAAAGTACGTAAGTATAATGAAGAAACTGAAAAGCATTTTTATGAAACGGTATATGATAAAATCAAATACCAAGAATATAAAGGAAGTGTAAACGTACAAGTAGGCTTTCAATTTCAGCTTATATCTACAGAAAGCGGCGAAATACTATTGACAAAACTCATCAATCTAAACCGAAAAGATGAAGTGCACTTTGCCGAATCCAATGTCAATCACAATAAGATAATACCAGGTACATGGCGATGGCAAACCAAAGAAAGTCCCAACGATATTATTGAAAACTCGTACACACAAAAGAGAGCTTTAAGAAAGCTATTTAAAAATAAGAAAAACCTCTTGTCTGTAAACGAATTAGCAAACGCTATATATAATGAAGTCGCTAATGAAGTTAGTCAAATGGTAAATAATTACAATCCAGAAAATGAATAAATTATACTTACTCCTTCTCACATTATTTATTTTTTCTTGTCAATCCACCAAACAATCTACCGAGTTAGATTCAGGCATTCCTGCATGGGTAAAAGAATATCCTGTTTCTGACTCTCACTTCGTAGGAATAGGCATTGCCGACAGAAGTTCTCACCCACAAGATTATATACAGATTGCTCAACAAAATGCACTGCAAAACCTAAGCTCACAAATAAAGGTCAGCATATCGTCTCAATCTGTCTTTTTGCAAATGGATAGAGAGTATGGCTACGAAGAAGATTATAAATCTAATATCGAAGTTAAAGCCAATGAAATATTAGAAGGCTATGTGCTAGCTGGTACATTCTCACAAAACAATGAATATTGGGTGTATTATAAATTGGATAAACAATTGTACCAAGAAACAAGATTGGCTAGAATACAAGAAGCTATAGAAGAATCTAAATACTTTTTGAATAAAGCCATAATGCATTACACCCCATTAAAGGACAAATATATTTACTACGTCAAAGCTTTAGATGTTTTAGAGCCTTACCTAAGTGAACCCCTAAAGACTGAATTCGATAGAGAAACCGTCTTCTTAGGTAGTGAAATCATCGCTCGATTTCGTTCTTATATCGATGACTTTTATATTTTTAGTCTGACCAAAAAGATTAAAGCGATGATTGGCAATTCAGTAGATAAAATAAAATTAGCTGTACAGTACAAAGACGATCGATTAGCAGAAATACCGCTTATCACAAGCTCATCATCCTTAGAGCTTAATAACCTAAGCCAAGAAACCGATACCAACGGTGTTTTCATGACTTCGGTTCCTAAAATAAAAAGTACAGAAACCTTTCAAAAAATTGAAGTTGGTATAGATTTTCAAAATTGGCTAGATGCTGGAAGCGAAAGTGACTTTATAAAGAAACTATTCAAAGGCATCAAAACACATCAAATTAATGTCCCTGTTTATGTTTACACCCCCACCGTATATGTGCAAACAGAAGAAAAACATTTTGGAAAAGATGACAATGGCACTGATATTCGCTATGCTGCTGAATCGGCACTTACTCAACTGGGCTTTACCCCTGTGGGTAACAAAAACGACGCTCAGATATTCCTTAACTTTAAGATAGATAGCAGAAAGGGAATAGAACAAAAAGGACAGAAGATGTTTACTGCATTTTCAGATATGAGTGTTCAGGCTAAAGACCTCAATAAAAGAGTGATATTTAGCAAGACTGTCAATAAAATTAAAGGTATCCAACTGGATTTTGCACAGGCAGAAAATGATTCTTACCAACAAGCTATAAAAGAAGTAAAAAAGTCGATCATTCCTGAATTCGTCAATAGCTTCATTAAGGACTAAAAAAAAACTCGCACGAAGCGAGTTTTAAATTTTCTACTAATTGAAGCTGGACCTTAGTAGCCGTTGGACAACTTCTCCATCTCTTTTTCAAAAGTTTCTTTGAACTTCTCGTAGTTGTAGTCGGCTTTTAACTTTTCGTCTTTAGAAAGTCTTTCGTGATATTTAGAAGCTAACTTTTCTGCTGCAATCTCAATTGCCATGTAGCATTTATATCTGCCATCAGAAGTTTTAGTCATCTTCTCACAAATGGTCACAACACCTTGCAACTGCTCGTCTACGACAGTTCTAGCCATCTCATTGAAGGTTTCTGTAACTTCTTCTTTGTTATTGAACTCAGTAGAGCTTACATAGTTATCACCTACAATTTTCATAGTTGAGCTAATTGTTTTAGCTAGCTCTGCTTGAGCATTTGATCGTGCTTTCTTTTTTGCAGTCATCTGATCCATGCTTTCACCTAAAGCATTACCTCTAAAGGTATTTTTGTCTGAAAAATATTTATCTTCAGAACAATACTGCTCTATCAAAACCTCTCCTTGATCTTCTACACTCAATTCCTTGCTTGATTTACAAGAAATGAACGATACCACTGCAAATAGTAATAATAAATAACTGCTTAATTTCATAATTCAATAAATTTAGATTCGTTGTAAATTTAAACTTTTTTATCAAACTTTAATTTTATGATCTGTTAATTTAATTTAATATCTAAAATGGTTTTTTACTCTATTTTAACGATATTTGTAACACTTTAACCATCTTTTAAACACAAATGTCATTATGAAAAAGTACCTAATACCATTGCTCCTTGCGTTCGTATCATCTTATAGCTTCGCTCAAATCCAAGTTGGAAATACTACCCTTACCGAAAGAGAAGTTATCGGAGGTCTAGATGTTCCATGGGAAATAAAATGGGGACCCGACAACTATTTATGGGTAACAGAGCGTTCAGGAATCGTTAGCCGTGTTAATGTAGAAAGTGGCGATCAATCTATTATTTTGAGTCTAGCTGGTCAATTATACGACCAATCTGAATCTGGGCTTCTAGGTATGGAAATCCACCCTGACTTCAACAATGGTGCTCCTTATGTATTTTTGGCGTACACCTACTACTCTGCTGGTGGTGCTTCTGAAAAAATCGTTTATTACGAATACGATTTTGACAACGATGCTCTTATCAATGAGACAGTTATTATAGATGATATTGATGGGAATAGTACTCATATTGGTTGCCGACTTCTAGCTATTGATAACACTACTTTATTAGTCACTACTGGTGATGCTCAAGATTGGATGGCATCACAAGACGAAACTGCCCTAACAGGTAAAACACTAAGAATAGATATTGATGCTAACGGTGATAACTTCGGACAACCCAAAGCGGATAACCCAAGCCCATATAGCTATGTTTGGTCTATTGGCCACAGAAATGCACAAGGTTTAGCCCTAGGACCAAATGGTATTATTTACAGTTCTGAACACGGCCCTAGTAATGACGACGAATTAAACATCTTAGAAGCTAATGGAAACTTTGGTTGGCCTAACGTTCAAGGCTTTTGTGACAACATTTCAGTAGATTTTAATTATGCTGAAGATTTGTCAAGCAATTTTACTGAAAGTGACTATTGCCAAGAATACAATATCATAGAACCATTATGGAGCAGTGGTACTTCTACTATAGCACCATCAGATATTATATGGTACGACCACCCTTCTATACCTGAATTTCAGAACACCTTACTTATGACTGTACTAAAAGGTAAAAAATTAGTTCGTTTTGAATTTAACTCTTTCGGGGACGACATCATCGGTGAGACAGATGTTGTTGTTTTGAGAAATTCAAATAATCAGCCTTTACGTTTAAGAGATATATGCGTCAGCCCTGATGGTAAGATTTATCTTGCTACAAACGGTTTCAACTGGCCAAGTCAAGGTCCTAATGAAATTATTGAACTTTACAACGCCGACTATGTAGCTGAGAGTTCATACAATTGTTCTACTGATGGCTGCGAAGAAGTAATGGACGCAAGTGGCGAATACACTACTATAGAAGATTGTGAAGCTGCTTGTAATGTGAGCAGCATTGAAGAAAATGAAAAAGAAGTCATCAACTTCTATCCTAATCCAATTTCCACAAAGGGTGTGCTAAACTTTAGCAACTACGATGATCCTTTCCATTTAAACATTTCTAATTTGCAAGGACAAATCGTCTATTCTAACAAAATGCAAGAAAGAAGACTGTTGATTCAAGGTCTGTTAGAAAGCGGTGTTTACTTCCTTAGATCTAACAACGGAAAGAACAATAAACTAATCGTAAAATAAAGATGAAACACCTATTCACATTTGCATTTTCGATTGTAGCTTCTACTGTTTTCAGTCAATCATACAGTGGGCCTGAAAGCGTCGATTATGATAGTGACGGACAACGCTATTTAGTGTCTAACTCTAGTCAAGGTCAAATACTTTCTTATGATGCCATTAACGATGAATTAGATATTTTCGCTTCAGGTGTTGGCTCTGGCCCTCACGGACTAGAAGTGGTGGGTGAAGAATTATTTGCTTGTAGTGGTAGTCGACTAAAAGCCTACAACCTCATTACAGAAGAACAAACCGTAAACGTTAATCTAGGCGCATCTTTTGCAAATGGCATCACTCATAAAGGCAACGATGTATTCGTTACGGATTTTAGTGGTAAAGATATCTATCGCTACAATACAGTTAGTGGAAATTTCAATATGTATATCGAAAACCTTCCCAAAACACCAAATGGGATTTTTTATGATGATATCCAAGACAGACTTTTAGTGGTTTGCTGGGGAAACAATGCTCCCATTTATGAAATTGATATGGCAGACTCTTCTTATACCATAGTTGCTAATACTAGCTTGGGAAATTGTGATGGTATTGCTATGGACAACAACGGCGATTTTTATGTCTCTGCATGGAGCAATAATGCGATTAGTAAATTCAACAGTGACTTTAGTGGAAATTCTACTGTTGTAGTGCCCAATATGAGCAGTCCAGCAGACATCTATTACAATAGAGCAACGGACACTTTAGCCATACCAAACTCTGGCAACAATACCGTTGTATTTGTAGGCTTCGGTGCTCCTGTAACTTCCTACATGTGTGTTGATGAAGGATGTGTTGAATTGAATAGTTCAAATGGCGACTACGCCACAATAGAAGATTGTGAGGCTGTCTGCCAAAGCACAGCAATCCAAGAAAGAGAAAAATCAGAGCCTTTGTTTTACCCTAACCCTATTGCGAGTGGCTCTGTACTTACTTTAAATACACCATCGAAAATAGTTCAGCTGTACACCCTGCAAGGACAAAAGGTTTTGGATAAAGAATTGAATAATAAGCTTTCGTTTAGCTTACCAAATCTTAAAAAAGGCGTTTATTTGTTGAAAACAAATGAACAAGCTAGAAAAATCCTAATTCAATAAATCCATGCAATCTCCCCCTTTAGCCGAACGATTACGCCCAAAATCATTAGATGATTTCATTGGTCAAGAGCACCTTATAGGAAACGATGGTGTATTACTCAAAACACTTAATAATAATGTCATTCCCTCAATAATTTTTTGGGGACCTCCAGGGGTAGGGAAAACCACTTTAGCCAACATCATAGCTAGTCAATTAGATAGACCTTTTTATACTTTAAGTGCTATCAATTCGGGTGTGAAAGACGTTAGAGATGTCATTACAAAAGCTGGTTCGCTAGGTTTATTTGGTAAGAATGTACCTATACTTTTTATCGATGAAATTCATCGATTTAGTAAATCACAGCAGGATTCACTACTTAATGCCGTAGAAAAAGGAATTGTAACACTTATAGGCGCTACAACGGAAAACCCTTCTTTTGAAGTCATATCGGCTTTGCTCTCTCGTTGTCAAGTGTATGTCTTAGAGAGTTTAGATAAATCCCATCTTATTCAACTGCTGAATCAGGCCATTACAAACGATAGCTTACTTCAGAATAAAAGCATAAAACTAAAAGAAACAGACGCCCTACTTAGATTATCTGGTGGCGATGGCAGGAAACTTCTCAATGTGTTTGAACTTGTTATAAACACTCAAAAATCAGATGAGATTGTCATAACAAATGAATTGGTAATGGCATCGGCACAAGAAAATGTAGCTCTTTATGATAAAACAGGTGAGCAACATTACGATATCATTTCAGCATTTATTAAATCCATAAGAGGTAGTGACCCTAACGCCGCCGTGTATTGGTTGGCACGTATGCTCGAGGGTGGTGAGGATATAAAATTCATCGCTCGAAGGCTCATCATTTTAGCCTCTGAAGATATTGGAAACGCCAACCCTACAGCACTAGTAATGGCCAACAACTGCTTTCAGTCAATCAATGTTATTGGTATGCCTGAAGCAAGGATTATCCTCTCTCAAACAGCTATTTATTTAGCCTGTTCTGTAAAAAGTAATGCTTCTTATGTGGCTATCAACATAGCGCAGGAAATAGTCCGAGAAAAAGGCGCACTTTCCGTTCCATTGGAATTGAGAAATGCACCCACCAAACTGATGAAGGATTTAGATTATGGCAAAGAATACGAATATGCCCACAATTATGACAATAATTTCGTTGAACAAGAATATATGCCTGACGAAATAAATGGTCAAACCTTCTATGAGCCAGGCAATAATGATAGAGAACGCCAAATAAGAAAATACTTAAAAGAGTGTTGGAATGGTAAGTATAATTATTAATCAAGTAGTATTACGAAATATATTGTGCTAGATTTGTATAAATTTGCCAAAACAATGAAATCTCTACTTACATACTTCACTATTTTCACACTCCTAATTTCGTGTCGCCACGACTTTGAGAAGCCAAGCTGGAACACAGATATTAGTACCCCTATCGCCTATACAACTTTACAGCTTACAGATCTTGTTAATGATAGCAGTGTCAATTTTGATACGCTTAGTGATAACAGTTTGTTATTCGTATACCAGAAAGAAATTATCAATTACACCTTTGATAGCCTCATTAAATTAGAACCAATAAGTACAACCAAAAATGTAAAACTAGAAACTATAAACTTTTCTAATACGGCAGTTAGCCACGCAGTAACAATGGGTGATCTTATCTCGTCAATAGATTTTGGAACACTACTTTTTCCAGATGGTGGATCAGCCGTAATACCAGCCTATTCGGATTTACTAAATGAAACCTTTCCCATAGATGCCAATGAATATTTTGAGGAAATGACATTTACCGATGGATATCTTGATTTAACCCTTACTAATGGACTACCGACAGACCTTAGTAATGTAGTATTAGAATTGCGTAATGAAGGACAATCAACAAACATCATTACCATGAATATTCCACTATTGGCAAGTGGGGAAAGTCAAACAGCTAGCGAATCCTTAGCTGGACAAACGCTTTACGGAAACTTAGAAGCAGAAATCATTAGTGCCGATATTGTAGGAACTGCACCCAACCCAGTAACGATAGATTATAGCGATGCTCTAACAGCAGATATCGTTATTCGTGATATAGAATTACAAGAGGGGATTGCCGTTTTTCCAAGTCAAGAAATTTTTGATGAGGATACCGTAGTGGCATTTAATATTGGTGATGTCAGACTAAAAAGTGTACTAGTCGATGAAGGTGGTGTCGAAGTAGTTGGAGTAAGTACTATTCAAGACACCTTGAAAATTGAATATAAAATTCCTGGAACAACATTAAATGGACAGTCCTTTGAATTCTATTTTGAACTACCCCCAGCCCCTGAAGGCGGTTCAATAAGCGTCACAAAGCTTTTCGACTTTTCTGGTTATGAAATAGATATGACTGGTAAAAACGGAGATACCGTAAATACCATTTATACCGAGTCTAGAGGTTGGATAGATTCATCTGGTGTTGTTACGCATATATCATTAGAAGACAGCGTATTTAACACCATTACCATTAAAGAAATTATTCCTTTTAAAGCTTGGGGCTATATGGGTAAGGATACACTAACAGAAAGTCAAGAGGTTGATTTTAGTGACTTTTCAGAATTTACCGGTCAGTTTGACTTAGAACATGTAGAAGTGAACCTTTTAACCGAAAATTCATTAGGTGCTACTGCCGATGTGTGGATAAAAGATTTCAAAAGTATAAGCGCCCAAAATGAAATAGCGTTAAATAGTAATCTTATATCCTCTCCTATTTCTATTAATTCAGCTACAGAAAACATCAACTCTAATCCTGAGATAATAGCTAGTAATACCTCCTTAATTTTTAACGAAATTAATTCTAACATTGACGAGCTGATAGAAAATAAACCGCATACTATTGGTGTTGACTTTGAGTTAATGCTTAACCCAACGGATAGTCAAGAAGAAGGCTTTTTATTCAAAGGTTATGGCGTAAAATCAGAATTGCAAATTGAGATACCCCTATCATTTTCAGCTTCTAATATTTCCCTAAAAGATACTGTTGACGTTTCATTTTCAGTAGAAAATATAGAACAAGCGTCTTTCATCCTATTAGCAGAAAACAACTACCCCATAGATGCTACAATTGAAATGGTACTATTAGACCAAAACGGAATGGTTTTGGAAAATTTGTCCTCAGAACAAATCGTTCAAGCCAGTGAAGTAGATGCCAATGGAAAAACTATTAACAGTACTTCTAGCGAATTAACGTTCGCATTCAACAATATCAGTGAGAGTTTATCGCTATGTAAAAAAATAGCCTTTGAAGTCAAACTAAACACACAGCCTTCAAATCAGTTTATAACCTTGTATAGCAACTATTCCATGGATTTGAAGCTCGTTGCTAACTTCAATTACACCATAGAATAATGCACAAGTATATTTTGATTTTCTTACTTACAGCTGCTTTATCTGCACAATCTCAAGAAAGCTCATTTGAATACAATGGAGATATTGGCTTTTTTAATAGTGGTATAAGTTCTCAATTGCTTTCCCAATCTTATGGATTTCTTAGTGCAGATGAAAAAAATAATATTATCGATAACTTACAACTAGAAAACCACCTAGCCTTTGAGGCTAATGGAGAGTTTAAGTATCAAGATAAAAAAGGCTGGGGCTTAAGTTTATCTAATCGAATTGGTACTTACGCCACTTATCCAAAATCTTTAGTTGAATTAATTCTTTTAGGAAATACCCCATTTAAAGGAGAAAGTCTAAAACTAGATCCATTAAAATTGACCGCTTTCAATTATTCACAAATCGACTTTTCTTATCAGTGGAGTAAAAAAATAAATACGAGTGTTGGCTTATTGTTAGGGCATCAATTTCTAAATCTCAATGTCAATGATGCTCGCTTTTACACTGACCCTCAAGCCACCTTTATCAATTACCAAGTGGACTTTGAAGCACACTATACGGACACTAATATGTTCAACAAACCTTTTTCTAACAATGGATATGGTGCAGCCTTTGGTATAAGCTATAAAGACAGTATCAATAAAGGAGATATCGAGGTATCTATCAGCGATTTAGGGTTCATAAAATGGAACGACAAGACTACCAATATGCATATTGAAAATCAATATCAGTTTGAAGGTGTTAATGTAGATGATTTTATAAGCTTTAACGATAGCATTATTAGAGATGAGATTGACAGTGTTAAAGCAAGTTTGGAAAGCAATTTAAAAGAAAGTTACACCTGGCGACTGCCTAGCCGTTTGAGACTAAGCATTAACCACCCATTAAATTCATCAATAATTCAAGCTTACACCCTAAGCATTGAACACCGAATGGATTTATATAATGTACCAAGGATAAGCTTAGATGTACATAAAATAGCACAAAAACATCTTTTTAGTTTAGGGTATCATATTGGCGGAATTGAACGTCAAGGCTTTCAAATGAGCTATTCTTACAAAGGAAAGAAAACCCATTGGCAACTATATACCAAACAAGCCAATGCTATTATACCCTCCACAAACTATGGAGTGCATTTAGGTATTGGTATAAAAAGAGTATTTTCGAGCAGTAAATAAACCTATACAGTGATAACTAAATTAAAATTTGAAGGCTCTTTTTTTCTAATTGCAGGGCCTTGCGCTATTGAGAGTGAAGATATGGCTTTTGAGATTGCTCAACACATCAAAGACGTTTGTGACAAGCTAGATATCCCCTTTGTATTCAAAGGCTCTTATAAGAAAGCTAATCGTTCCCGTTTGGATTCTTTTACTGGTATAGGCGATGAGAAAGCCTTGGGCATTCTCAAAAAAATAAGGAAAGAATTGGATATCCCTGTTACAACTGACATTCATTCTGTGGAAGAAGCTGAATTAGCGGCTAAGCACGTAGATATTTTACAAATACCTGCCTTCCTATGTCGACAAACCGATTTGTTAGTAGCAGCCGCCAAAACAGGCAAAACTGTTAATATTAAGAAAGGACAATTCTTGTCCCCACAGGCAATGCAGTTTGCTGTGCAAAAAGTCAAAGAAAGTGGTAACAACTGCGTAATGCTTACCGAAAGGGGCAGTCAGTTTGGTTATCACGAATTGGTGGTGGATTTTAAAGGCATACCAAATATGCAAGAGTATGCACCCGTTATAATGGACGCTACTCACTCCTTGCAACAACCCAACCAAAGCAGTGGCATAACTGGTGGACAACCCCAACTCATAGAAACTATAGCCAAAGCAGCTATTGCCTCTGGAGTTGATGGTATTTTTATAGAAACACACCCCAACCCTAGTCAAGCCAAATCAGACGGAGCTAATATGCTACCTCTTGATCAACTGGAATGTTTATTAAAAAAATTAGTACGCCTAAAAAAGGCTCTTTAATTTTTATAAATTTGAACTTCTAAACTTATTGCCACCTATCTTTTCCATTTCATTTATGATGTATTAATTGTCAGATTATTCTGATGAAATTGTATTATTTAAAATGAAATTAATGAAAACTAGTAAACACATAAATATTAAACTTGAGCCATTAACTTATAAGGATAAAAATTCAGTATTTGATCTGTTTACTAATGAAAAAGTGCTTCAATCCTATTCAAAAAAACCAATACCTACAAGAGAACATAGCGATGACTTTATTCAAAAAGTAAGTACCAACGGTCATTGGACTTGGAAAATAACCAGGTTTGAAGAAATAAATGGTTTCTTAGGCATCTGTTCTTATCATCATTATAACCAAGAAAACAAATCAATAGAAATTGGAGGAACACTCTTTCCAAAGTTTTGGGGTAAAGGAATTATGCTATGTGCATTTCGTCAATTAATTGAACAAGCTAGAGAAGTATTTAATATCAAGCAAGTCATCGGAAAAACACAATCCTCAAATAAAAATGCAATATGGATGGTAGAAATACTGGGCTTCAACAAAACCATAATCATAAATAATGAAACTACATTGGTGAAATATTTAGATTAAGCTCTGGAATACGAAGGAACAATCTGAAGATATTATGAATATAAAACAAAACCCTTTTAAAATTAACTTCATGAAAAAACTAATTCTTATTTGCTCAACAATCTCTTTTATGGCTTGTAATTACACCATCGATAAAATAGATAAGGAGACATGTTCAACGAGCGTTTAAGAAGGCAAACGACTAGTAACTGCTCTAGGGTGTAACGACTACCATTCTCCTAAGAAAATGACTGAATTTGGTCCTATCCCCGATGAAAAGCTATTGCTTTCTGGTCACCCACAAAATATGTCTTTATCGGAATATGACCCAAGCTTGCCTAATTCTGGTACTTGGATACTGTTTAACGGAAGTGGCACAGCAGCCGTAGGTCCGTGGGGTACTTCTTTTGCCTCCAATTTAACTCCACACAAAACAGGCTTAGGAAATTGGACGCTAGAACAATTTACCAAAGCTATGAAAGAAGGCAAAAGCAAAGGTCTAGAAAATGGGCGATTGTTATTGCCTCCTATGCCATGGATGGGTTATAAGAGCTTAAACAATAAAGAATTAACTGCAATTTTCAATTACTTACAATCCTTAGAGCCAGTAGAAAACCTAGTCCCTGCACCACTACCGCTTCTAAAGAATTCAAACAAGCCAAAAAAAACTCACATCTAAATGCAAGAAAGACATAAACTAAGAAAACAATACTTCAATGAACAAGGGACGACTTCAAGCAAGTACGTCTTTCCATTAATA
>JAQWJZ010000020.1 GCA_029248105.1 Flavobacteriales bacterium | reverse complement strand
CAACCCAAATCTAAAGAATATCAATTTAAAACTCAACATTTAAATCATTATATTATATTTGTTTTCCCAAAAATTAATAATGGAAAATTTTGTTGTTTCGGCTCGCAAATACCGCCCTGCTACATTCGATACTGTAGTAGGACAACAGTCCATTACCAATACCCTAAAAAATGCCATCAATAACAACCATTTGGCACAAGCCTTTTTGTTTTGTGGTCCTCGTGGGGTGGGAAAAACTTCTTGCGCAAGAATATTAGCCAAAACCATTAACTGCATGAACCTATCTCCAGAAACGGAGGCTTGTGATGAATGCGACTCTTGTAAAGGCTTTAACGAACACCATTCTTTCAACATACACGAGCTAGATGCTGCTTCAAACAATGGAGTGGATAAAATTCGTGAATTAGTTGACCAAGTACGATTCGCCCCGCAAGTCGGTAAATACAACATCTATATTATTGATGAGGTTCATATGCTTTCTCAAGCAGCATTTAACGCTTTTCTAAAAACCTTAGAAGAGCCCCCCGCTCATGCTCTTTTTATATTGGCCACAACCGAGAAGCATAAAATTATACCTACCATATTATCCCGTTGTCAGATTTTTGATTTCAAACGCATACAGATAGCCGACATTGCGAATCACTTGGCCTATGTAGCTAAAAATGAAGGCATAGAAGCCGAACAGGAAGCTTTACATATTATCGCTCAAAAAGCCGACGGCGCATTAAGAGATGCTCTTTCCATATTTGATCAAATCATCAGTTTTTGCGGAGATAAATTGACTTACCAAGCGGTTATTCAAAACCTCAACATACTAGATTACGACTATTATTTTAAGGTAACAGACGCTTTGTATAATGCCGATATCCCGTCTGCCCTAAACGGATTTAATGAAATTTTAAATAATGGCTTCGACGGACATCATTTCATCAACGGCTTAGGGATGCACTTCAGAAATTTATTAGTTGCCAAAGATCCAACTACCCTTAGTCTTTTGGAGGTTGGCGATAGCATAAAGCAACGTTATTTGGAGCAAAGTAATACATGGGAACAACACCACTTGCTAAAAGCTCTAGAACTTTGCAATAAAGTAGATTTGAACTACAGAATGAGTAAAAATCAGCGACTATTGGTCGAGATTACTCTCATGCAAATTTGCGGCGTTAAAGAAATAAACCAAACGACAGAAAAAAAAACCTTCGTCGTTAAAAAACAAACCGAAAATCAGCTAAAAGAGACCCCAAAACCACTTCTTTCTGACAATAGCACACCTACCTTTAACAAAACACAAGAGAAAGTTGTAGAAATGGTTATTGAAAAACCAGAAATTGACTTACCTAAAGAATCTAAAAAATCCATTAAAATTGTCAATTTCAAAGATAATCTCGAGAATAAAACAATTTCAATAAACATCGGTTCTGAAGAGAAAAAACAAGAAGAAGAAACAAGTCAAACAACACACTTAGAAAACCTCA
This sequence comes from Flavobacteriales bacterium, assembly GCA_029248105.1. Taxonomy (NCBI): domain Bacteria; kingdom Pseudomonadati; phylum Bacteroidota; class Flavobacteriia; order Flavobacteriales; species Flavobacteriales bacterium. The sequence goes on along the minus strand of JAQWJZ010000020.1, from coordinate 45,783 downwards.
ACACCAAAGACTTTACACAGGAAAATCTAAATAGCTGTTGGCAAAAATTCGCTAGTGAAAAACAAAACGATGGGAAGCACAATCTTCTATCTATTCTGAGAGATAAAAAAGCAATACTTGGGGACGATTATAATATATGTGTGTCGCTGGACAATAAAGTTCAAGAAGAGGTGTTAAACGAAGAGAGATCGAATATTTTAGGGTATTTGAAGTCAAAGCTTGAAAACGATAAAATCACTTTAAAAATAGATATTAAACCCATTAAAGAAGAAGAAATAAAAGCATACACCCCTGAAGATAAATTTAAAAAAATGGCTAAGAAAAATCCTCACTTACTAACATTAAAGGAAGGGTTTGACCTTGAAATAAACTTCTAACAATTAACTAAAATACTATGAAAAGTAAATTAACAATCATCCTTATTCTTGTCGCTTTGGCTTGGATAGGATACAACGTCAACGAAAGAATGAGCAAAATAGAAAACAACTATGAAAAGGTTCAGAACGACCCAATGAAAGCACGTATCTACACACTAGATAACGGGCTTAAAGTTTATCTTTCTGTTTACAAAGATGCACCAAGAGTGCAAACCTATATTGCAACTAGAGCAGGAAGTAAAAACGATCCCTCTGATGCAACCGGACTAGCACATTATCTTGAGCACATGCTTTTTAAAGGGACTGACAAATACGGTTCTTTAGATTACTCAAAAGAAGAGCCTATGCTAAAACAAATAGAAGGTTTATACGAAGAATACCGTCAAATCGATATGAGTGATACCGAAAATAGAGATAGAATATGGGCACAAATTGACTCTGTTTCTGGCGAAGCTGCCAAATATGCAATCGCTAACGAATATGACAAAATGGTATCTAACATAGGTGCTAAAGGAACAAATGCCTACACCTCTGCCGAGGCTACCGTCTATGTTAACGATATACCTTCTAACCAATTGAAAAAATGGCTCGACATTGAAGCTGAACGTTTTCGTATGCCAGTATTTCGACTTTTTCATACCGAACTCGAGGCTGTATATGAAGAAAAAAATAGAGGATTAGATAGTGATGGCCGTAAGATGTTTGAAGCACTACTAGAAGGTCTTTTTCAAAAACACACCTACGGAACTCAAACAACTATTGGTACTATTGAGCACCTTAAAAACCCTTCTCTATCAGAAATTAGAAAGTACTTCAACAAGAACTATGTGCCTAACAATATGGCTATATGTATGTCCGGAGATTTTGACCCTGACTCAGTAATCCATTGGGTAAACCAAAAATTTGGTAGCTATGAGAGAAAAGAAGATCCTGTATTCTCAGCAGGTGTTGAAGAAGCTATCACTGAACCTATAGTGAAAGATGTATTTGGACCAGAAACAGAACGATTATATTTAGGTTATCGTTTCCCCGGTGTTAAAGACAGAGAAACACAAGTGATGCGTATCATCGATATGATATTGAGTAACAGCCAAGCAGGACTTATTGACCTCAACTTAAACCAACAACAAAAAGTCCTACAAGCTAGTTGTTTCCCTTACATACTTTCTGATTATAGCACACATATATTGTATGGCTCTCCTAAACAAGGACAGACTCTAGATGAATTGAAAGACTTACTAATTAGCGAAGTAGAAAAAGTGAAAAGTGGAGATTTCCCAGATTGGCTTATCCCTGCTATAATTAGTGACATGAAACTTTCTAAAATAAAAGTTTACGAAAGTAACTCAAGTAGAGCCAACGAATTCGTACAAGCCTTTATTCAACGTGTCGACTGGAAAGACTACGTCAAAGAGATGGAGGTGCTAGAAAGCATTAGCAAAGAAGAAGTGATGGAAGTCGCTAAAAAATATTACCAAGACAACTACGTATATGTACGTAAGAATTTAGGCGAAGATACGGACGTTACTAAAGTAACTAAGCCTGCTATCACACCAGTCGAAGTGAATAGAGATTCACAATCCGAATTCTTAACTAAAATCTTTGAAGATGAAGTCCCTAATATTGAGCCTGACTTCCTAGATTATGCCAGCGACATCAAACAAGCTGATATAGGTGTGCCGCTATTGTACATGAAAAATCAAGAGAATAGCCGATTTAAGTTATTCTACATTAGCGATAGAGGTAAAAACCACAGTAAAAAATTAAGCATGGCCATTGACTACTTCAACTATCTTGGTACTGAAGACATGAGTCCTGCTAGTAAAAAAGAAGAGTTTTATAAACTAGGCTGTGAACTATCTGTAAATAGCCAAAATGAACAAAGTTATATTACCCTAACAGGACTAGACGATAACTTTGATGAATCTGTAAGGCTTTTCGAAAAACTATTATCAGATGTAGTGGCTAATGAAGAGGCACTAGAAAACCTTAAACTGAATACTTTGAAAAAGAGAGCTGATGCTAAACTCAATAAGCAAACTATTCTTTATAGCGGACTGAGCAATTATGCTAAATATGGTCCTATTAATCCATTTACAAACACCCTATCAGATGAAGAAATAATGGCGACAACATCAGATGAATTGATTGATATTATTCGCAACATGACTTCCTACGAACACCGTGTGTTATACTATGGTCCAAAATCGTTTGAAGATGCAGAAAAAAGTATAGCTGAACTCCATACTATTCCTTCCGAATTGAAGCCTATCCAAGAAGTTGAAGACTTTAAAGAATTGGACATCAATGAAACTTCTGTTTATGTCATCGATTACGACATGAAACAAGCAGAAATATTAATGGTTGCGAAAGGTCAAAAATTCAATGCTGAAAAAATGCCACTTATAAAACTTCATAATGAATATTTTGGTGGTAGTATGGGAAGTATCGTTTTCCAAACACTACGTGAATCTAAGGCTTTAGCCTATTCTGTTTATAGTGCTTACAGCACTCCAAGAGAAAATGACAAATCACATTATGTAACAGCCTACATAGGTACTCAAGCTGACAAACTAGCTGAGGCTATGGTAGGTATGAACGAGCTTCTCACAACTATTCCAGAAGTCGAAGCCAACTTAGAAAATGCTAAAGAGGCCGTTATACAAAAGATTCGTACCGAACGTATCACCAAAGACCGTGTTCTTTTCAACTACGAATCGGCTAAAAGACTGGGTTACGATTACGATTCTAGAAAGGATATCTTCGACAACATCGACAGCTTCGAAATGACAGATTTAACCAACTTCCATAATGACCACATGAGTGGTAATGACTACACCATTTTGGTACTAGGAAATAAAGATGAACTGAACATTGAAGCACTAAAAGAATATGGCGATGTAAAATTCTTGTCTTTGGAAGATGTTTTCGGATACTAAATAGTACATTTGCACACTTAAAAATCGAATAAAATTATCATGAGTAAAATTAAAGTAAACAATCCAGTAGTAGAATTAGATGGCGATGAAATGACGCGCATCATTTGGAAATTTATCAAAGACAAATTAATCCTTCCATACCTCGATTTAGATATCAAATATTATGACTTAGGAATGGAAAGTAGAGATGAGACAGATGACCAAATAACCATTGATGCCGCAAATGCTATCAAGAAGTATAAGGTAGGAATCAAATGTGCTACTATTACTCCTGATGAAGATAGAGTAGAAGAATTTGGTTTGAAAAAAATGTGGCGATCACCAAACGGTACGATAAGAAATATCGTTGGTGGCACTGTATTTAGAGAGCCTATAATTTGCTCTAATGTACCACGATTAGTACCGAACTGGACCAAGCCTATTTGTATAGGTCGTCACGCTTTTGGAGATCAGTACAAAGCAACAGATACCGTAATTAAAGGAAAAGGTAAATTAACCATGACTTTCACTCCTGAAAATGGTGAGGAAGTAAGTTGGGAAGTATATCAGTACGAAGGACAAGGTGGTGTAGCTATGAGTATGTACAATACCGATGAGTCTATTTACGGTTTCGCACGCTCTTGCTTTAACCAAGCACTAGCAAAAGGATGGCCTTTATACCTATCAACAAAAAACACCATTCTGAAAGCTTACGATGGTCGCTTCAAAGACATCTTTGAAGAGGTATATCAAAATGAGTTTAAAACTGAATTTGATAAGGCTGGCCTAATCTATGAACACCGTTTGATTGATGATATGGTTGCTGCTGCTTTAAAATGGAACGGTGCTTTTGTTTGGGCTTGTAAAAACTACGATGGTGATGTGCAATCCGATACTGTTGCTCAAGGATTTGGTTCTCTAGGACTAATGACTTCAACACTAGTAACCCCTGAAGGTGATGTAATGGAAGCTGAAGCAGCTCACGGAACTGTAACACGTCACTACAGACAACACCAACAAGGCAATAAGACCTCTACTAATCCTATTGCTTCCATTTTTGCATGGACAAGAGGCTTGGCGTTTAGAGGGAAACTAGACAACAACCAAGCGTTAATAGACTTCTGCCAAACATTGGAAGATGTATGTGTAGATACGGTTGAAGGTGGTGTAATGACAAAAGATTTAGCACTTTGTATTCACGGCAAAGACCTTAATGAAAGTCATTACGTAGTAACCGAAGATTTTCTAGATGCACTAGACCAAGGTCTAAAAGCTAAAATGGCTTAAATTTTCTTAAATATCCCATCAGAATTGATGGGATATTTTTTTTGAAGTAATAAGACCATTGATATTGTTTTTATATTAAAATCATTAATTTTTCATAACTTGAGAAAGTTTAATAGTCAAAAACCATAACATTATGAAGTATTTCTCAATTCCTCTTTTAGCGATATTGTCAGTATTTTTCTTTTTTTCATGTGAAAAAGAAACAGAAACAATAATATTACCTTCAAACTTAATCACTATTCCAAACTCAAGTCAAATCAACAAATTCTTTGAGGATAATTTAGAAGATGCTACTGAAACTATAAATGCAAATAGTTCTATCTATTCTCAAACCATAGTTTCTAACAAAGGTATTAGCTATACTTTTGGCGCAAATACATTCATAAATTCAACTGGAAACCCTGTTAGCGGAAACTTCACGATTGAACTTGTCGAAGCCTTAACAAAAAAAGAAATGATGTTGCTCAATCGACCTACTTTTACTCATAGTGGACGACTGCTTGTTTCTGGGGGCGTTGTTTATCTAAACGCTACACAAAACGGACAACAATTGAGTATAAATGATAGTAGCCCTGTTAATGTAAGTATCCCTACCAGCAACTATATACCTATGGATTTCTTTGATGGTAGTTTTGACAATCAAGGTGGATTTGGATGGGATGAGAGCGAAGATGACACCGTAATCACTAATACAGGTGGAAATGGTCAAGACTCTACATTTTTTGAAGATTTTTTCAGTTTTGACTTTGAAATAGATTCAATTGGTTGGATAAACTGCGACTACTTCTATAACTCTGCCGACCCTTTAACACAAGTTGAGGTTGTTTTGCCTGATACATTTAACGGTGACAACTCGGCTGTATTCATCTATTATAGTGATATTAACTCAGTAGCAAGTTTAAGCGACTACGATACTGACGGCACATTTGATTTGGGCGCTTCCTACTCCACACCTGTTGACATGGATGTCACTTTTGTGGTGATTTCTGAAAATGACGGTAGTTATTTTTACCAATTTGCTGATGCTACTATTACTCAAGATCATATAGAAATCATCTCCTCTTTAACTGAAGTAACAGAGGCTGAACTAGAGATACTCCTAAATTCACTTTAGTGAATTAGAAAATTTTGGGATTGTACTTTTCCGGATATTTAGGAGTAACTTTTTTGTAAAAGTTTTCTATTTGCTGAAGATCATTAGACATATCTCCTGTGGGATAAAACATTGTTTGCACACCTGCTTCTTTAGTTTTGAAATCAAGAAAACCTAATGCGATGGGTATATTAGCTCCAACAGCAATATGGTAGAAACCGAGTTTCCATTTATCTACTTTGGAGCGACTACCCTCAGGTGCAAGACCCAATACTAATTCATCTGAAGATTTGAACAAGTCGATGGCATAGGCAACCAAATTATTATGTTTTGTTCTATCGACAGAAATACCACCAAGCCAACGAAAAATCCATCCATAAGGAAAACGAAACAATTGACTTTTTCCTAGAAATTTGGCCTCTATTTTAAGCATATAACCAAAACATCTGCCAATTATAAAATCCCAATTGCTAGTATGTGGAGATACAATAATGACGTATTTTTTTTCGGAAGGGATATCACCCACTACCTTCCAACCTATAAGATTAAGAATCAATCTTGAAACTAACTTCTTCATATCTAATTGAAAAATTCTTTTTTAAAGTTAATCAAATGTAACTTTTTTGTAGTTCTAGTAAGCGCAGTATATAACCATCTGAAATATTCTTTACTTAACATATCGGAGGTAAAATAACCCTGTTCAACAAATACATTTTCCCATTGCCCCCCCTGTGATTTATGACAAGTTATAGCATAAGCGAATTTAACTTGTAAAGCATTAAAGTAAGGGTTTAACTTAATTTCTTTGTTACGTTGAGCTCGTTTTGGAATATCTGTATAATCTTTTGCCACCTCGTCATAAAACTTCTTGTATTGCTCATAGGTCATTGCAGGAGATTCTGAAGTAAGAACATCTAAAAGTACAATACACTCTAGGTTTTCTTCATCAGGATAATCCACCAAGCGAACAGAAATTCTTGCAAACCTGCAGTCATAAAGTTCGTTAATTTCGTAAATACGCATCACCTCAACCATATCACCGTTAGCAATAAACCCCGCTTTGCTCCCTTCAGGCAACCAGAAGTAGTTATTTCTGACAACCATTAGAAAGTCACCCGTTGATAGCTCATCCTCCTGCCCTCTTATTCGAGCTCTAATCTGCTGATTGTATAAATTGGCTCTTTTATTGGAACGACATATGACAACTGTACCCTCTACACCACTTTGTGAATAAGCATCTTCCAAGGCGTCTTGAATATCCATACCAACATCTAACCTTATTACCTCGTTGTTACATTTGATACTGGGCGTGCTAAAATTATTATCCTTGATTTTATCCCTCAACTGAGTAGCATTTTCTAAAACTAATGACGAAGATTGTTGCCTAACCACTTGAGTTAGTTCAGCAGAATAAACATCTTTTCTGTAAGTTACACCCAATAAATTTTCATCCAGAGCTGGACTAATTTCTAAATGTACAGGTGGCAGCTGGGCAGTATCACCTATAAGAATGAGCTTACACATGACACCCGAATATACATACTCAATCAAATCATCTAGCAATATTCTTCCTCCAAAACCCTTATCAGAAGAATCAGGAATCATAGATGCCTCGTCAACAACAAAAATAGTGTTGGTATGCTTATTTTCTTGTAAAGTCACATAGGTATTTCCTTGGGAATTCGTACGCATCCAATATATTTTTTTGTGAATGGTAAATGCGCTTTTTTGGGAATAAACAGAAAGCACCTTAGCTGCTCGGCCTGTTGGCGCTAACAAAACCACTTTTTTACCAACCGACCATAAACTATTGATGAGTGAGCTAACCAGTGTAGTCTTACCTGTACCTGCATAGCCCTTGAGAAGAAAAAGACTATTAGCTGATGAATTTTCAACAAATTCAGACAATTGATTGATCACTTCCGATTGCTGAGAAGTGGGCTCAAAAGGAAATTTTTTATTTAAGAGTTGAACTAATTTTGCCTTATTCATCGATTATGTGAAGTAGATACAAATCTACCAATATTATCCTTAAAAAAAATTGTAGATTTGCCTAAGTAAACTTATATGAAAATCATGAACAGAAAAACAATACAGTTAATACTTTGGCCAGTCATTATCATTTTGGCTTGGTTAGTATACAGAAGCCCTATTAGCTTGAAAGAATTTCAAGAAGAAACAAACTACCGTAAGTCAGCTGTTGTTCAAGACTTAAAAGATATAAGAACAGCTCAAATAGCATTCAAAGATAAATACAGAGTATATGCTGGAGATTTTAACAGCTTATTGTCATTTGTTAAAAATGATTCTTTAGCCGTTGTAAAAGCTATAGGTGAAACGCCTGATTCTCTCACTGAAAGCCAAGCTCTATCAGCTGGAATCATTAGTAGAGATACTGTATTTGTTCCTGCATACCAAACCATTTTCAACCAAGATTATTTAGACACTAGAGATAGTCGATTCCCTTTTGATTTAGATAAACTTCCTATTGTTCCTTTTTCAGATGAGATGTTTAACATAGAATCAGGAAATATTGAAAAAGGTAAAGTCGTAGTTCAGGTTTTTGAAGTATCCACAACTTACACTACTTTTCTTAACGGACTAGATGCCACTAACAAAGGTATTGACTTAAACAATATAATAAGAGTAGGCTCGATGTCGGAAGTATCTATCAATGGAAACTGGGGTGAATAAACCAATCCATTCGCTTTTTGATTTAAAAGCTTTAGAAGCTCTTTCTATAGTTGACGATTGTCACATATCCATTCAAATTGGTTTGAATGGATTTTCTTTTTGTATTCACAAAGATTCTGAAATTCTTGGTCTTGAATCATATAATTATCCTTTGTCTCAAATCGAAAAATCTATTGAAAGTAATAAGTGGATTATGCGTGAATACGCCTCGAGCAACATTACAATAAGCACTAAAAAATTCACCTTAATCCCCTCAACACTATATAAAAATGAGGACAAAAAAAGCTATTTAGAATTTAATCATATTCGATCAGAAAAACTAGAAGTATTAGCTGACGAAATACCACAAATTGATAGCTATTCTGTATACGGCATTTCTACAGCCGAACAAGAAATAATCACCACTTATTTTTCGAAATCAACGGTAAAACATTTCAGCTCCATCCATATACCAAATATGTTGGCAAACAACAAAAATAATGAGGATAAGAAAATGATTGTAAATGTCGACTATAAACAGATGCACATAACTGTTATAGACCATTCTAAACTCGTTTACTTCAATGTTTTTAATCATAAAAATGCACATGACTGTATATACTTTATATTATTTGTTTGTGAGCAAATAAATTTAAATCCAGAACAGTTAGTTTTAGAGTTAATGGGTGATGTCAAAAAAGACTCTGAGTTTTATAATTTGGCTTACACCTATATTCGGACCATAAACTTTTCAAAACGATTAGTTAAGCTAAGTCCAAATATTAACTCTTTAGATAATCATGAATATTACACCCTTTTACACCAACATTTGTGCGAATAATAGGAGGAAAATATAAAGGTAAATCCATTATTGGTCCAAAAAATTTGCCGGTTAGACCAACAACCGATTTTGCAAAAGAGAGTCTATTCAATATACTCAACAATTTGGTAGACTTTGAAAACGTTAAATTGTTAGAACTGTTTGCAGGCACAGGAAATATTGGATATGAATTTGCATCAAGAGGCTGTCCTTCTATCACTTCAGTCGACCTTAATTTTCATTGTATTCAGTTCATTAAAAAGATAAATAAGGAGTTAAGTCTAAATAATAAAGTTATTCGATCTGATGCTTTTAGATTTATTAAATCTAACAAAGAAAAATACAATTTCATATTTGCTGACCCACCATATGATTTAAACAAAATAAAAGATATTCCTAATCATATTTTCTCTCGAGAACTATTAGAAGACGATGGGATATTAGTTATCGAACATGACAAACACACTGATTTTAGCGATAATGAAAATTTTAAAAATGTTCGCCAATATGGTCGAGTAATGTTTAGTTTTTTTAACTTTAACGCATGAGTAAAAAAATAGCTGTTTTTCCTGGTTCTTTTTCACCTTTCACCAAAGGTCATCAATCTATTGTTTTGAGAGCTCTGCCTTTATTTGATGAGATCATAATAAGTGTAGGCATTAATTCTACTAAAAATGAATACTTCTCTATCCAAGAAAGAGTTCAATGGATAGAAGCTGTATTTGCAAAAGAAAAAAACGTAAGGGTTATGAAGTATGAAGGTCTTACCATTGACCATTGCATGACTGAGAAATCTAATTATATCCTAAGGGGGTTAAGGGATTCTCATGACTTTAAATATGAGAAAGGAATTGCTCAAATGAATCATTCTATGAAAAAAAACATAGAAACCATATTTATTATAACAGAACCCGAATATTCTCATATCAGCTCAACATTAGTAAGAGATGTCATTAAAAATGGCGGTGATGTTAGCCAATTTGTTCCAAAAGAAATCAACCTCTAATTTTTGCTGAATCAAGAACTCTTTGAATATTAGAAAATGAGTTTTTCATTAATTGAGGGATATCATTTACACCTTTCCATTCTACTTTTTCTATACCCTCCTCTGTCTGTGGACAAAAATCTTTTGAATAAGTCGATTTCATCAAATACCAATGTGTTTCTTTTAAAATCATTTCACCCTGCATAGAATACGTATGATAAGTCTGTAAAAGTTTAGACTCTATTGAAACATTATCCACACCACATTCTTCCTCCACTTCTCTTACAGCACACCCAGCAATATCTTCATTGGGTTCTAACTTACCTTTTGGCAAATCCCACTTACCATTTCTATATATAAAAAGATAATTGCCCTCATTTTGCACTAAACCTCCAGCAGCTTTTATAAGAGTAAACTCTGATTTAAAACTAGCCCAAGCTAAATCCAAATCATCAGAATAAACCCATAATTTTAGGGGCTTGTCATCTGATAAATTATTTAGAAAACTAGCCCAAACAAAAGCGGTATTAAAATCATAATGTCTGTAGTTCTCTCGAGCGGTAGAATTTGATATAATTAAGGAATGATGATTTATAAAAACTTCATACATTAGCACCATGATTTTAGACGTTGAAACTGCTAAGCAAGTTGCAAAATCATTATTGCAAATCAAAGCTATAATTCTCAATCCTGACGAGCCATTTGTTTGGGCTTCAGGCTGGAATTCTCCAATCTACTGTGACAATAGAATTACCCTCTCTCATTCTGAGGTAAGAACGTTCATACGTCAGCATTTAGTAGAAGGTATTTTGACCAGATACGGCAAGCCTGATGTTATTGCTGGAGTGGCAACTGGCGCAATTGCTCATGGTGTACTTGTAGCTCAAGAATTAGGTGTGCCATTTGTGTACGTTAGAGCTTCAGCTAAAGAACATGGGCGCAAGAACCTTATCGAGGGAAAAGTTGAAAGCGGACAATCTGTGGTTGTTATTGAAGATTTAATTAGCAGTGGCAAAAGTAGTCTAGCAGCAGTACAAGCACTAAGAGACGGTGGATTTAAAGTAAATGGCATGGGAGCAATCTTCAGTTATGGCTTTGAACATGCTAAAACAAGTTTTGAAAACTCCAATTGCGAACTATTCACACTAGGTGACTATAACACTCTAATCGACCAAGCTTTAGACACTAAATATATCACAAATAGTGATGTTGAAATGCTTAAAGAGTGGCGAGAAGACCCCTCAACATGGAATAAATGAGTTTAATCGAAAGTCAAGCTGTAACGATAAATAACACCGACGAAGAAATCTTTAACTTCATTAGCGATTTCACCAACTTTGCAGAGCTCATGCCTCCGCAAGTCCAAGATGTTAAAATTACTCAAGATACATGTTCGTTTAGCGTTCAAGGTATGCCTAACATAAAACTTAAAATTAGCGAAAGAACACCTTTTAGCAGTGTGAAGATGAGTGCAGAAGATGGTAAACTACCTTTTACCCTATGTTGCTCTTTAAAAAAGGAAGGGGAGTCTCAATGTATTGCACAATTTCATTTTGAAGCAGAGCTTAATCCAATGATGAAGATGATGGTAGCTAAACCGTTAACTAATTTCTTAAACTTATTAGCTGAAAAGTTGAAAGAGATTAAATCATAAACTTTATATCTCCCATATTATAGAATTCCTGTTGACCATCTACGTCAACAACCAACTGACCAGATTCATTTACAAATTTAATGACTCCACTAAATGATTCTTCACCTTTGACAAACATTTGCAATTGCTCTTTCATATAAAGGTTTTCATGATACAATTGATTGATTAATGCAGAATCTTGTTTGAATAGAAAATAATTTTTTTCGATTTTCTCACATAACACAACGAGTAGCTCATTAATAGAAGGAGGGTTTTTCAAGTACAACTCTAAAGAAGTAGCGTTGGGAATAGCTTTAAGGTTGTTATTGACATTAACGCCAATTCCCACAATACTTTTATCAATTATATTAGACCGAACAGTATTTTCGACAAGGATTCCTGAAAGTTTTTTATCACGGACAAAGATATCGTTAGGCCACTTAATTTTAGCGGAAAGTCCATAATGATTTATAGCTTGACAAACAGATAACGCTATGAATTTATTGAACAGAAACTGTCTCTTTAAATCAATCTTTGGAAGAAGTAATACACTGACAATCAATGATTTATTTGACTCAGAAAACCAACTATTACCTCTCTGCCCCCTTCCTTCAAGCTGTTGATTTGTTATAACGACAGTACCCTCAGGCAAAAAATTATCCAATGATAATTTTGTAAGGTAAGAGTTCGTCGAATCAACAGATGTGAGTTCAATAATGTTTTGTCCTACAAACAAGCAATCCATTAAACAAATTAACGGATAAATTTCTGTATTTTTGCCCCTTAAATAAGAATCATAATTTCTAAACTATTTAATGAGTATCAAAAAAGAGCTAAAAACATCTGACATCCTTGCTAATGTAATCATTGAAGGAATGCGAGAAATCAAAGCTAAAGAAATTGTGAGTCTTGACTTAAGAGGTTTAGAATCATCGGTATGTGATTTTTTCATTGTCTGTCATGGAACTTCAAATACACACGCCTCTGCAATAGCAGATTCTGTAATTGAAGAAACATTAAAGACAGTAAAAGAAAAACCCTGGCACAAAGAAGGACTTACAAATGGTGACTGGATACTTCTGGACTATGGAAATGTTGTAGCACATATTTTCCAAAAAGAAATAAGAGAGTATTATAATATTGAAAAATTGTGGGGTGACGCTAAGATTCAACTCATTAAAGAAACTGCATAAGGGATGAAAAATAAAAAAGAAGAACCAAAAGGTATAAAATTTAACTTATATTGGATTTATGCCATTATTGCTGTATTATTTTTTGGCATTCAAATTCTGAACATCAATACGACTAGCGAAACCTCTTGGCAGGAATTCAATAGAACCATGCTTCAAACTAAAGAAGTAGAAAAAATCGTTGTTGTAAATAGAGATATTGCACAAATTTATATCAAAAAAGACCTCCTCAAAAGAGACAAATACAAGAGTGTTAGCAAAAAATCCTTAGGAAACTCTGTTAATGAAGGCCCTCACTATTTCTTTCAAATTTCTTCTCCAGACAAGCTAGAAGAAAAACTAAAAGAGGCTCAATTAAATTTTCAAGAAGAAGATAAAGTTGAAATCAAATATACTACTCAAAAAGATGTCATTGGCGATGCCTTTAGCTGGATTTTCCCAATCCTGATTATGGTTGCTATTTGGATCTTCTTCATGAGAAGGATGGGTGGTGGTGCTGGTGGCGCTGGCGGACAAATCTTCAACATAGGAAAATCTAAAGCAACACTATTTGACAAGACCAAAGTCAATGTTTCCTTTAAAGATGTTGCTGGACTAGAAGGTGCTAAAGAAGAAGTAGAAGAAATTGTTGACTTTTTAAAAAATCCCAAAAAATACACTGCACTCGGCGGAAAAATCCCTAGAGGAGCTCTTCTTGTAGGCCCTCCAGGAACAGGGAAAACTTTACTAGCAAAAGCTGTTGCAGGAGAGGCACAAGTACCCTTCTTTTCTCTTTCAGGTTCTGACTTTGTAGAAATGTTTGTAGGAGTAGGTGCCTCAAGAGTTCGTGATTTATTCAAACAAGCTAAAGAGAAATCGCCTTCTATTATTTTCATAGATGAGATAGATGCGATAGGGAGAGCAAGAGGAAAAAGTAATATTACAGGTGGTAATGACGAGAGAGAAAACACCCTAAATCAGTTATTGACTGAAATGGATGGATTCGGAACTAACTCAGGAGTTATTGTTATCGGCGCTACCAATAGAGCAGACATTCTAGATAGAGCACTACTAAGAGCGGGAAGATTCGACAGACAAATTTTTGTGGACTTGCCAGATCTTAATGAAAGAAAAGAAATTTTCGAAGTTCACGTTAAACCACTAACATTAGCAAAAGATGTTGATGTTGATTTCTTATCCAAACAAACACCTGGATTCTCAGGGGCTGACATAGCAAATGTATGTAATGAATCAGCCTTGATAGCTGCTAGAAAAAACAAAAAAATTGTTGAAAAACAAGACTTCTTGGATGCAGTAGATAGAATCATCGGTGGTTTAGAAAAGAAAAATAAAATCATTTCAGAAGATGAAAAAAGAACAGTAGCATTCCACGAAGCAGGTCATGCTACAGTAAGTTGGTTCATGCAATACGCCTCGCCTTTAGTTAAAGTAACTATTGTTCCTAGAGGTCGTTCGTTAGGAGCTGCGTGGTATTTACCTGAAGAAAGACAACTAACAACTACTGAACAATTAAGACACGAGATGTGTGCAGCTTTAGGTGGCAGAGCAGCAGAAAAAATTATTTTCGATAAAATTTCTACTGGTGCACTAAGTGATTTAGAAAAGGTCACTAAGCAAGCCTATTCTATGGTTTCTGTATACGGATTGAGTGATAAAGTTGGAAATATCAGTTTTTATGATTCAAGTGGAAGAGAAAGTTTTAGCAAACCATACAGTGAGTCAACTGCTAAGTTGATAGATGATGAAGTAAGTAAACTAGTAGAAGACTGTTATCAAGAAACATTAAAACTATTAAAAAAGCACAAAAATAAACTCACTAAATTAGCCGAATTACTTTTAGAAAAAGAAGTTATCTTTAAAGAAGATTTGCTTGATATTTTTGGACCAAGACCATGGGACAAGAAAATAGAAGAAAAAGACGAATCAAAAGAAAAAAAAGATGAGCCAAAACAAGTGGATAACGCTAGTAACGACAAATAAACCTTATCAAATAGAGCTTATTAAAGGCAAATTATCTGAACACGAAATCCATTCTGTCATCGTAAACAAAATTGACTCATCCTATCTGAACTTTGGAGAAGCAGAATTAAAAGTAATGGACACTGATTTTGAGAAGGCTCTAGAAATAATAAAAGATGTCGAAAAGTAATTTAGTCACTAGAACCATTACAGGTCTATTATATGGAATCTCGTTAATTGGGAGTCTTGTAATTAGTGAATATACTTTCTTTTTATTCTTCTTTGTTGTACTTATAATTGGCTTGAAAGAGTTTTACCAATTAGTTGAAAATAAAGATATTCGACCTCAAAAAGTCGCAGGGTTTGCCATAGCAATTAGCGTGTTTTTTGCTTCCATTTCTCACTTTATTGATAAAGAAATAAGCCTAATTTTAATAAGCATATCGCTACTAATGACATTCTTATCATTTACTTTTGAACTATTCAGAAACAAAGATATTAGCTTTGTAAATATTGGGCTAACAATTCTAGGCGTTATTTACGTAGCTATACCTCTATCTATTCTAATATTTTTAGCTTTTAACGATAATAATGAATACAATTATGAATTAACTCTAAGTATATTTATTTTAGTATGGCTTAGTGATGTAGGCGGTTATTTCGCAGGAGTAAATTTTGGAAAGCATAAGTTGCTAGAACGTATATCCCCCAAAAAGACATGGGAAGGGGTCTTTGGCGGATTAATTTTATGCCTTATAGGTTCATACGTCCTAAGTCAATACTTTTTATTAATAAACACATATGAATGGCTATTGCTAGGAGCTATTGTATGTATATGTTCAGTTATTGGCGACCTAATAGAATCTATGATAAAACGTTCTGCAAATGCAAAAGATAGCGGAAATTTATTACCTGGTCACGGTGGTATTTTAGATCGTTTTGACAGTGTATTATTCGTTATTCCTATCGTATATTTTTTCAAATTATTCATATTATGAAATTAATTCACAAAGAAGGTTACAGAATTATTCTTACAACAATAATTATCCTAATTGCATTAAATTATGCTGTATCAAGTTTTGCAATAGAATGGCTCAATACTATTTTTCTAATTGCATCATTAATATTCATGTTCCTAATCCTTCAATTTTTCAGAAATCCTGTACGAAAAGTGGAAGCCTCAGAAAATGAGGTGGTAGCACCAGCAGATGGAAAAGTTGTAGTTATAGAAGAAGTTGAAGAAACCGAATATTTTAAAGATAAACGTCTTCAGGTTTCCATTTTCATGTCACCTATAAATGTTCATGTAAATAGATACCCAATAAATGGAAAAGTACAATATGCAAAATACCATCCAGGAAAATATCTAGTAGCTTGGCATCCAAAATCATCAACAGAAAACGAAAGGACTACAGTAGTTGTCGAAAATGATAAAATAGCGGTCTTATTTAGACAAATAGCAGGCGCATTAGCAAGAAGAATTGTAATGTACTCTAAAGAAAATGACACTGCCAAAAAAGGAGAAGATTTCGGTTTTATTAAATTTGGTTCTAGAGTAGATTTATTTTTCCCTATTGGAACAAAAATTAATGTCGAACTTGACCAGGTAGTCAAAGGAAATAAAACTGTTATTGCCAGATATTAAACAAAATTTCGTAAATTCGTATTCAAATTAAACTAAGACAAATGAAAAAGTTAATATTAATAATGTTAGTCGGATTTTTATGCAACACACTAGTTGCACAAACAACCACTGACAAAGTAGAAAATGTAAAAGTTGAACAAACTGTAAAAAAGTGTTCTTCTGAAGAGGTTAAGAAATGTTCTTCTGAGAAATCAACAAAAGCTTGCAGTAAAGATGCTAAAGCTGATAAAACAGCTTCAAAAGCGTGTTGCTCAGCAAAGAAAGAAAGCTGCTCTAAAGACAAAGCCGAAAAATCTGCATCAAAAAAATGCTCTAAAGGAGATGCTTGTTGTACAAAGACAGGTAAAAAAGTTGCTAATTGCGACAAGAAAAAACAGGGATGTTGTAAGTCAGATGCCAAGGCATCCAAATAAAAACATATATCTTTTTCAAAAACTCGAATAGTTAACTATTCGAGTTTTTTTATTGAAATCAATTAATAAATGAGTTTTCATCATCATCAGCTAGAAAACGGAATAAGGATAGTTCATAAAAAAACTACTGGGGCAGTAGCCCACTGCGGTCTTATTATAAAAGGAGGCTCCCGTGATGAAGCCGAGCAAGAACAAGGTCTAGCTCATTTTATAGAACACGTTATCTTTAAGGGGACTTCTAAAAGAAAAGCATATCATATTCTAAGTAGAATGGAAGATGTTGGTGGTGAACTTAACGCCTTTACAACTAAAGAAGAAACTTGTATTTACTCCTCTTTTATGCCCGAGTATTATAGCAGAGCATTAGAATTGTTGAGTGATATTACTTTTAATTCTATTTTTCCAAAAAAAGAACTTGAAAAAGAAAAAATAGTCGTTCTCGATGAAATAAATTATTACAAAGACAACCCTTCTGAACTAATTTTTGATGAATTTGAAGAGCAAGTCTTTAGCAATCATTCATTAGGCAAAAACATATTGGGCACCCCCAAACACATACAAACTTTTGACAAAAAAATGATTGAGGATTTTATGCATAAAAATTACTTAACTCATGAGATAATAATTAGTTCCGTAGGAAACATTAGCATGAGTAAGTTAATAAAAGTCATTGAAAATCATTTTGCAAATATCCCTAAAAAGGATTTAAAAAGAGAAGAAAACAAATTTTCAAATTATAGAAAGAAGGAAATAGAAGTAGAACGAAAAGGATTTCAATCGCATTGTATTTTAGGAACTGAAGCATATGGAGTCAATCACCCCAAAAAAACAGCATTAATCTTATTAAATAATATTTTGGGCGGACCCGGAATGAATTCAAGATTAAATTTAGCTATTAGAGAAAAATATGGATTCACCTATTCAATTGAGTCAAACTATACTTCTTACAGCGACACAGGAATATTTTCAATATATCTAGCGTCAGACAATGACAAAATGAATAAAAGCATTAAGCTAGCTAAAAGAGAGTTGATAAAATTTTGCGAAAAACCACTGGGAACACTTCAACTAAAAAAAGCTAAACAACAACTAATAGGTCAAATTGCTATAGGTCAAGAAAGTGAAGTAAATCTAATGTTAGCAATGGGGAAAAGTATGCTACTTTACAATAAAGTTGATACCTTTGAATTAGTGAAAAATAAAATTGAAAATGTTACTTCCGAAGAACTTGTAAATGTAGCTAACGAAGTGTTTAACTTGGACAATCTATCCAGTCTTATATATAAAGTATAATGGAATTTTTACCTGAAAAAATAGAACAATACGCCTGTTCACACACTGAAAAAGAAAGTGATGTTTTAGCAAAGCTAAACAGAGAAACTTGGGCAAAGGTTCTCATTCCCAGAATGTTGTCGGGACACCTTCAAGGTCGAGCATTAAGTATGTTTAGCAAAATGATACGTCCCAAAACAATTTTAGAAATTGGTACATACACAGGCTATTCAGCAATATGTTTATCAGAAGGATTACAACCAAATGGCAAATTACATACCATCGATATTAATGAAGAATTAACATCTATGTCTTCTTCCTACTTTAAAGAAGCAGGTATAGCAGAAAATGTTGTTCAACATATTGGTAATGCAACAAAAATAATCCCTACCATTGATGAAGAGTTTGACTTAGTATTTATTGATGCAGATAAAGAAAATTATAGTACGTATTTTGAAATAGTTATAGATAAAATGCCAATCGGCGGATTTATTATAGCAGATAACGTACTATGGAGTGGTAAGGTAGTTGAGGAAATTAATGACAAAGATCAAGAGACTAAAGCTCTGAAAGATTTTAATACACTTATTCATAATTCAGACAGAGTAGAACATATTTTAATGCCTATAAGAGATGGCTTGATGATTTGCCAAAAAACAAAATGAAACAGCTATCATTCGAAAATACTGAAGTTGCTTTTCAAAGTAAAACAACAAATCAACTGAATAAATCCTATTGGCTTTTTAAACTAGTAAGCAACAACACTTTAGTTAAAATATCCCCTTTACTTTTAAAACTTGCATTTTTCTTTAGACTTCCTATAAAAGGCTTAATCAAACAAACTATTTTCGAACAATTTTGTGGTGGAGAGTCTATTGACACATGCGATAAAAGGATAAAAGATTTAGCACAATATCAAATCGGCACTATTTTAGATTATTCTGTCGAAGGTAAAAGTAGTGAAGAAGACTTCAATAGAGTAACCCAAGAAACTATTCGGACAATACTAAAGGCCAAAGACGAGAATAACATACCTTTTGCTGTCTTTAAAACCTCAGGACTAGCGCGTTTGGAGCTTTTAGAAAAAGTGAGTAGTGCAAAAGAAGAGCTCAACAATGAAGAAAAAGAAGAATACGAAAGGGTTAAAAATCGTATAAAAACAATTTGCTCAACAGCTTATGATAATAATGTCCGCATATTTATTGACGCTGAAGAGAGTTGGATTCAAGATGCAATAGATAGTTTAGCTACTTCAATGATGCGTAAATATAATGCCAAAAAAGCTATTGTATTTAATACTCTTCAAATGTACCGTTGGGATAGGTTTGCTTACCTCAAGCAAAGCTATGCCGATGCTGAAAACGGCAATTACTTTCTTGGCTTAAAAATTGTAAGAGGTGCATACATGGAAAAAGAAAGGGAAAGAGCTAAAGAATTGGGCTATCCATCCCCTATTCAAAAAGATAAAAAAAGTTGTGATAATGATTATAATTTAGCACTCACATTCTGCATTAGTCATATTGATAAAATTGCTTTGTGTGCTGGAACACATAATGAAGAAAGTTCTATCCTATTGACAAAGCTTATGGCAGAAAACAATATCCTTAAAAAGGATATAAGGGTTTACTTCTCTCAACTATTAGGCATGAGCGAACATATAAGCTTCAACCTTTCTAAACATGGATATAATGTAGCGAAATATATGCCATACGGTCCTATCAAAGATGTATTACCTTACCTTATTAGAAGAGCGGAGGAAAACACATCAATCTCTGGGCAAACAGGAAGAGAGCTTGCATTGATAATAAAAGAAAAAAACAGAAGATCTTGTTAATAGCAAGAACAGCTATCATCAGATAAAGAAAAATCTTTTAAGGTAACTTTATCATCACAAAGGTCGAAACCAACACTGAGGCTTTTTTTCTCAACAACGTAATATTTACAAGGCGTTGCATCTTTATCACTTTTTTCAAAATTAACTTCACCATCGTTTAATACATTTAAAACGTCTTTTTGCTCCAAGTTAAGACAGTCTAAATGGCATTGAGCTTGTGAACTAATATATATAGTATCGTTATTTAGATGGTACAGTACCCTATAATCCAAATCAAAGTACTGAGTATATTCAGTAAATCTTCCCGGAAAAGCAAATCTGATAATCATTACTCCAAGTAATACCCCGAAAAGGAAAATTAAAAAACGTCTAGTCATTATATGCTGGCAATAATTAAGTCTATTTCTTTGTAATCTAATTCAAACCACTCGCCTACCATTTTGTTGGTTAGCATTCCGTGGCAAATATAAACACCTTGACGTAAACCGACATCAGAAATAATAACATTATCCAAACCTCCAAAATCTCCTGATTTAAGAATAATCGGAGTTAACAAATTACTTAATGAAAAAGATGCCGTTCGTGCAACTCTAGAGGGAATATTTGGCACACAATAATGAACCACCCCAAATTTATTGAAGATAGGCTTTGAATGATTTGTAATTTCAGATGTTTCAAAACAACCTCCTTGATCAATACTTACATCAATAATTACTGATCCTTCTTTCATATCAGAAACCATTTGTTCAGAGACAACACAAGGAGTTCGCTTATCGTTTGAGCGCAAAGCACCAATAACAACATCAGCTCTTTTAAGTGCCTTGGCAAGAACTTTAGGCTGAATGATTGATGTGAAAACGCGAGTATTTAAATCGTTCTGCAGTCGTCGTAATTTGGATAAAGAGTTATCAAAAACTTTAACAGAGGCACCTAAGCCCATAGCGGAACGTGCTGCAAACTCACCTACAGTACCAGCGCCGATAATTACAACTTCTGTAGGAGTAACACCTGCAATACCTCCTAACAGCAAACCTTTACCATGGTTCACATTACTAAGACATTCTGATGCAATAAGAATTGAAGTGTTACCAGCTATTTCACTCATGGAGCGAATTAACGGCATCATTCCTGAATCATCTTGTATAAATTCGTAGGCTAAGCAATTGATTTTTTTGATTGCCAATTTTTCAATAAACTCTTTTGAACGAGTTGTTATTTGAAGTGCCGAAATTAACGTTTGACGCCCTTTCATCATTTCAATCTCTTCGATTGTTGGCGGCTCAACTTTTAAAATGATATCAGCTTGATAAATTTCTTTGGTATCATAAACTATTTTTGCTCCTGCTTCACTAAACTCAGAATCTGAAAAGTTAGCTCCTTCACCAGCTTTGGTTTCAATAAGAACCTCGTGTCCACGACTAACTAATAGCTGAACAGCATCGGGCACAATAGCAATTCTACTTTCTTGAAATGTAATTTCTTTGGGAACGCCAATAAATAAAGATTTGGCTTGTTTTTTTAATTCTAGTTTTTC
This sequence comes from Flavobacteriales bacterium, assembly GCA_029248105.1. Lineage (NCBI taxonomy): Bacteria > Pseudomonadati > Bacteroidota > Flavobacteriia > Flavobacteriales > Flavobacteriales bacterium. Next base: position 24,150 of record JAQWJZ010000020.1, on the reverse strand, counting down.
TTCTTGAGGTATTAAATCACCACTTCCAAAAGATGAAATATTAGTCATTGAACACTAATTTAATAATTCTTTTTTCCTTTTCTACATCAATATAAATATGTGCAAAATCTGAAGGCAACAAATCTCCGATTAAAGATGGCCATTCGACAAAAGAATATGCCGAACTATCAAAATAAGACTCCACACCTATATCATATGCCTCACTTTTATCTTCCAAACGATAGAAGTCGAAATGATATATTTTTCCATTTATTTCACTAATATACTCATTTACAATGGAAAAAGTAGGGCTTTTAACCACATCTATTACTTTTAGCTCTTTGCAGATAGACTTAATAAGTGTCGTTTTTCCTGCACCCATTGAGGCATGAAAAGCTATTTTTTTACTTTTTGAAAGCTTAATTATTTCAGCACTTATCGAATCAAGTTGAGATAGGTCGGTACAAATCCACTCCATATTTACTTCGGACTAAGAGTTACAATAGGAATAATCATTTCTTCAAGAGATATACCTCCGTGTTGAAAGGTTTCTTTGTAATGATTAACGTAATAGTTGAAATTGTTAGGGTATGCAAAGAAATAATCTTCTCGAGCAAAAATATACTTACTACTGATATTTACTGATGGCAAAAATACATCTTTTGGATTATCAATTTCATAAACTTCTTTAGCATTATACTTCATATTTTTACCTTGTTTATAACGTAGGTTTGTTGTCATGTCCTTATCGCCCAAAACCTTAGTTGGTTTTTTGACTAAAACGGTCCCATGATCTGTAGTTATAATCAGCTTATGTTTATTTTTTGCGATAAAAGTCATCATATCTTTTAATGGTGAATGCTCAAACCATGAGGTCGTTAGCGAACGATAAGCAGCATCATCTTCTGCTAATTCTTTAATCACTTTCATATCGGTTCTAGCATGCGAAAGCATATCTACAAAATTGTATACAATAACATTGAGCTGGTTGTGAGAGAGATTTTGCATATTGTCAGCTAACTTCCTACCAGCATCTATGTTAGTGATTTTGTTGTATGACATTTTTAAATGACCCTTTCCTAGACGTTGAAGCTGAGCAGACAAAAACTGCTCCTCAAACATATTTTTACCTCCCTCATCAGTATCGTTTTTCCACCAATCTTTATGTAGCCTTTCCATCTCTAGTGGCATGAGTCCTGAAAAAATTGCATTTCTAGAGTATTGAGTTGCGGTTGGCAATATGCTTAAGTATAACGATTCTTCATCTATTCTAAATTCTGAAGATATAGATGATTCTATCATTTTCCACTGATCGTATCGCAAATTATCAATAACAATAAAGAATGTACTTTTATCTTCTTGAATATTTGGCAGAACCTTTTGTCTAAATAACTGATGTGACATTAATGTAGAATCCTCATCTTTTAGCCAAGACTGATAATTAGATTTCACATATTTGAAAAAATGTGCATTAGCTTCAGCTTTTTGCATTTCCAAAATTTGTTTCATACCATCATCGCCTGAACGTTCTAGTTCAAGTTCCCAAAATGTAATTTTTTTAAACAATTCTATCCACTCCTCTTTGGATAACACTCCGCCAAGCTTCATTCCTATTGATGTAAACTCCTTCTGATAATCAGCATTAGTTTTTTTACTGACCAAACGATCACTATCGATATGTTTTTTGATAGATAAAAGAATTTGGCTAGGATTTACTGGCTTTATGAGGTAGTCCAAGATTTTTGAGCCTATAGCTTCTTCCATTATACTTTCTTCCTCACTTTTGGTAATCATAATAACAGGCATATTGGAACGCTTATCTTTCAACTGAATAAGTGTTTCTAAACCCGACAAGCCCGGCATATTTTCATCTAAAAACACTAAGTCAAAATGCCTGTTTTCGACCAGTTCAATAGCAGTAACACCATTATTAGCTGTTACTATTACATAACCTTTATCTTCTAAAAACATTATGTGAGGCTTTAAAAGATCAATTTCGTCATCAACCCACAGGATAGTTATCTTTTCATTTAAATTCATATCTTCATCGAGAATTACAAGGATTAAAATTACAGTTATTTTTTGAATGAAAGAATCATCAAAAATCATAAACGACCCATTGTATGGTTTTATTAGTCTACAGGGCGGAATTATTTTAAGTTTAGTTGAACACCCTTACTTTCAGAGACTTAGAAGAATCTCTCAACTAGGACTCACCAGCCTTGTTTATCCTGGAGCACTTCACACTCGCTTTCACCATGCTATTGGCGCTATGCATTTAATGCAAAAAGCAATAAACGTTTTGAGATCAAAAGGGCATGACATTAGCGATAAAGAAGCAGAAGGAGCTAAAATAGCTATACTTTTACATGACATTGGGCATGGAGCATATTCACATGCTCTCGAGCATAGTATTGTTGACCATGTAACTCACGAAGAATTGTCACTCTTTTATATGGACAGGCTAAACGATGAGTTTGATGGAAGGCTTGACTTGGCAATCGAAATTTTTAAAGACGAATATCCTAAATCTTACCTACACCAACTGGTCTCTAGTCAACTTGATATGGACAGAATGGATTACCTAAATAGAGATAGTTTTTATTCTGGAGTTCAAGAGGGTATTATTGGTGCAGAACGAATCATCAATATGTTAGATGTAGTAAACAACAAGTTAGTTGTTGAAAGTAAGGGAATATATTCGGTAGAAAAATTCCTTATTGCTAGACGCTTAATGTACTGGCAAGTGTATTTTCATAAAACAGTAGTTAGCGCAGAACAGATGCTAATAAAGATTCTACAAAGAGCAAAAGAACTTAGCCAAAATAATGTAGAATTATTTGGAACTAGCAGTTTTCAGCTATTCTTAAAAAATAATTTTTCTATTGAAGATTTTAAGTCTAACCCCAAAGTATTTGAAGCATTTACAGAACTCGATGATTACGACATAATGGCCTCAATTAAAGAATGGCAAAATCATCCTGATAAAATTTTATCAACTCTATCCAATATAATTGCAAAAAGAAAGTTGTTCAAAGTAAAATTATTAGACAAACCGTTGGAGGCTAATGTTGTTTCAAAAGCAAAAAAGAATATTATCGAATCCTACGATATAGATGCTAAAAATGTTGATTACTTTTTTCTAGAAGGAGAAATAACAAACAATGCATATAAATTAAATGATTCTGATATAAACATTTTGTTCAAGGATAATATAACAAAGGACTTGATGGAAGCAGCGGATAAATCGACGGTTTCAGCATTATGCAAAACCGTTAAAAAATATTTTTATTGCTTCCCAAAAAACCAACATATTTGAACTATTTTTATCAAAGATGATTTATACAGTAGGTGAAATAGCTAAAATCCTAAAAGGACAAGTTGTAGGAGACAGCAACTTCAAAATAAGTATGCTTTCAAAAATAGAAGAAGGAAGCAAAGGAAGCTTAAGCTTTTTAGCAAATGAAAGATACGAAGAGTTCCTATACACCACTAAATCTAGTGCTGTGATAGTCAATTCAAATCTAGAAATTGACAAAACAAAAGTTTCGACAAACCTGATAATTGTTGAAGATGCTTATCAAAGTTTTGCCTACATGTTAGACGAATTCAGTAAATCGAGAAATAAAATTGAAGGCATTCACAAAACCTCAAGCATTGAAAAATCTGCATCTATAGGCAAAAGATGTTTCATAGGAGCTAATGTTCACATAAGCGATAATGTGACCATTGGAGATAATGTTAAAATTTATCCGAATAGTTATATTGGCGAAAATAGTACAATTGGGAACGACACTATTTTATACTCTGGCGTAAAAATCTATGATCATTGTAGTATTGGCGAAAAATGTTTCATACAATCAGGAGCAATTATTGGAGGTGATGGCTTTGGTTTTGCACCAAACTCAGAAAATGAATATACCAAAGTCGCACAGATAGGAAATGTAATTATAGAAGATAATGTTGAGATTGGAGCTAATACAACGATAGACAGAGCAACAATGGGATCGACTATTATACGCCAAGGTGTCAAATTAGACAACCTTATTCAGATAGCTCATAATGTTGAGATTGGAAAAAACACCGTTATAGCCGCTCAATCTGGAGTCGCTGGTTCAACAAAAATTGGAGAAAATTGTATGATTGGAGGTCAAGTAGGAATTGTTGGTCATCTGAAAATAGGCAACAACGTTAAAATTGCTGCACAATCTGGAATCCAATCCAATATTAAAAACAATGAAATAGTTCAAGGGTCACCTGCTTTTTCTATTTCTGACTATAAAAGAGCATATGTCTATTTTAGACAACTTCCAAAACTAAATAGTTTGGTAAATAGAATTGAAAAAGAACTAAATAATATACTAAGTAAATAAATGCCAAATTATCAGCACACTATATCCACTACAAAATCTATTAGTGGATATGGTCTTCACACAGGTATTAAGTCTACCCTTACCTTTAAAGCAGCGCCTATAAATTCTGGGATAAAGTTTATTCGCACTGACTTAGAAAACAATCCTGTAATAGAAGCTTCTTTATCTAATCTTGACGAAACTAATAGGAGAACACAGCTAAAGAAAAATGATGCCATTGTTCAAACTACCGAACATTTACTCGCTGCATTAGCAGGTTTAGAAATAGATAATTTAGATATAGAAATTGATAGTCCTGAGCTCCCTATCTTAGATGGAAGCTCGAAATTATATATTGAAGTGTTATCTGAAGCTGGACTAAAACAGCAAAATGCCATAAAAAAAGTTTATAAAGTTAATAGAACACTCTGTTTCAAAGATTCTGAAACTGGAAGTGAATATATACTTGAACCTGCTGAAGAGTTTAAAGTTGACGTTCAAATAAATTACCAATCTAAAGTATTGCAAGTATCCTCTGCACAACTAAACAGTTTGAAAGACTTCACAAAAGAAATTTCTGATGCAAGAACATTCGTATTTTTGCATGAGATAATGCCCCTTTATGAACAAGGATTAATCAAAGGCGGCAGTCTTAATAATGCTGTTGTTTTTGTTGAAGAAAAAATAAATTCTAAAGAACTTCTTAAATTAGCAGATATTTTTAATAAGAAAAATATAGAAGTTAAAAAGCAAGGAATTCTAAATAATATAGATTTAAGATATGAAAACGAACCGGCTAGACACAAACTTTTAGATGTAATCGGAGACTTAGCTCTTATTGAAGGACATATTCAAGGTCATCTTAAAGTTATCAAACCAGGACACAAATCTAATATTGCATTTGCTAAGAAATTAATTAAAATTATGAAAAAAGAAGCCCCAATTTACGATCCTAATCAAACTCCAGTAAAAGATATCCATCAGATTATGGACATGTTACCACATAGACCCCCATTTCTATTAATTGATAAAATAATGGAATTAAGTGACACACACGTTGTTGGGATTAAAAATGTGACCATAAACGAAGATTTTTTTAACGGTCATTTTCCAGGTGCTCCGGTAATGCCAGGTGTTCTTCAAATAGAAGCTATGGCACAAGCTGGTGGAATCTTATTGTTAAGCACTGTTCCAGATCCTGAAAATTATCTTACCTACTTTATGAAAATTGATAAAGTAAAATTCAAACAAAAAGTTTTACCAGGAGATACTATAATTTTCAAATCAGAGTTAATAAGTCCTATAAGACGAGGAATATGTCATATGTTTGGACAAGCTTTTGTTGGTGACAAACTCGTAATGGAAGCTGAATTAATGGCTCAAATAAAAAAAGTAAAGTAGTTTAATGTCACATACATTTTCAAATATATCACCCAAAGCAAAAATCGGTAAACGAGTAAAAATTGAATCATTTGTAAGTATAAGTGATGACGTAGAGATTGGTGATGACTGTTGGATTGGTTCTAACGTCACTATCATGGATGGCGCTAGAATAGGCAATAACTGCAACATTTTTCCGGGAGCGGTTATTTCAGCGATACCTCAGGATTTAAAATTTTCTGGCGAAAAAAGTGTTGTTAGCATTGGAGATAATACCACCGTAAGAGAGTTTGCAACTATTAATAGAGCAACTGATTTTAGTGGAGTAACTTCAATTGGAGAAAATTGTCTTATTATGGCCTACGTTCACATTGCTCACGATTGTCACATTGCTAATAATGTTATTCTTGTAAACAGCGTTCAATTAGGCGGACATGTAGAGATTGCTGAACACGCAATTATTGGCGGAATAAGTGCTATTCATCAATTCGTGAAAATCGGCTCTTACGCCATGATTTCTGGCGGCTCACTAGTAAGAAAGGATGTTCCACCATATATTAAAGTGGCAAAAGAACCACTAAGTTTTATCGGAATTAATTCTATCGGACTATCAAGAAAAGGCTTTAGCGAAGAAAAAATATTAGAGATACAGAATGTCTATCGAACTATTTTTCAATCCAATTTAAACTATTCTCAAGCTTTAGAAAAAATAAAAAAAGAATTTCCTGAAAGTGAAGAAAGAGAAAATATAATCCAATTTATTAGTGAATCAGAAAGAGGAATTATAAAAGGATACAAACAATAATAAATATGGCAACAACATCAGATTTCAGAAACGGACTTTGCATAAAACATAACAATGACTTATGGCAAATTGTAGAGTTTCAACACGTTAAACCAGGTAAAGGACCTGCATTTGTGAGAACCAAGTTGAAAAATCTTACTAACGGAAGACGACTTGACAATACATTCACAGCTGGAGTAAAAATTGATATTGTTAGAATAGAAAATAGAAAACATCAATTTCTTTATGCCGATGGAGATACTTTTCATTTTATGAATACAGACAATTACGAACAAGTTTTTCTCAATAAAGAACTCATTAACGCCCCAGAATTTTTAAAAGAAGGAGAAAATGCTGATATACTTTTCCACGCAGAAGAAGAAAAGATATTGGGTTGTGACTTACCTGCATCAGTAGTTTTAGAAGTCACCTACACTGAACCGGGAATTAAAGGCGATACGGCAACAAACGCATTAAAACCATCAACAGTAGAAACAGGAGCTACTGTAAATGTTCCATTGTTTATAAACATTGGTGACAAAATAAAAATTGACACTCGAAAAGGGGCTTACTCTGAGCGTGTAAAATCATAAATGCTAAAAGCCTTTCATAGCAAAGGGCTCATTGAGGCTGGTTGTGACGAAGCCGGTCGAGGATGTTTAGCTGGTCCTGTAGTAGCTTCAGCAGTAATACTGCCTACAAACTTCAAGCACATACTACTTAACGATTCAAAACAACTCACTCACAAGCAACGCGAATTACTCGAGCCTATCATTAAAGAAAAAGCCATTTGCTGGGCAATAGGTATCGTATCCCCTCAAGAAATAGATGAAATTAATATTCTTAACGCTTCTTTTCTTGCTATGCATAGAGCAATAGAAAAGCTAAAAGGAAATATAGATTTATTACTCATTGATGGAAATCGATTTAACCCGTACAAAAACATAGAACACTTGTGTATAGTTAAAGGAGACTCAAAATACGCTTCAATAGCGGCAGCATCAGTACTTGCTAAAAATTATAGAGATGAATTAATGATAGATTTAGATTCGGATTTCCCTCAATACGATTGGAAAAACAATAAGGGTTATCCAACAGCAAAACACAGAACAGCTATTGGTCAAATAGGTATTAGCAAACACCACAGAAAAAGCTATCAATTACTTCCCACCCAAATCAAAATTGAATTTTGATACAATTTATAATTACTTAAATTTGAGCTGTCAATCTCATCATATATTATGAAGCTAAACAAAAGCACAGTTGTCCTAATTTTAAGCCTTTTAGTTGGGATTATTTTTTTCTTACTATATAAAAAATATCAAGAACTCAACGAACAAACCACAGACGCTATTCAATCTATACCAATTAGCGCTGCTGTAATAGTAGAAACCGACAATTGGAACTCATCATTAAATGAAATAGAAAATACTACCATTTGGAACACTATTTCTAATTCTAATAACTGGATAGAAATCAAAAAAACAATAGAACAGCTTTCGAGTAAAGTTCAAAATTCAGAAGAATTAAACCACTTTATAAACAATCAGAAACTCTATTTATCACTCCATCACTCTACTAATGACTTCTATATATTTATCTCTACTGCTTGTACTGCCGAAGAATTAAAACTTATAGAAACGAATGATTCTTTAATTGGCAATTTCAAAAGCAGAGAGTATGATGGAGTTAAAGTTTTTGAATTAGAAAACAACTGGAACTTGTGTCATCATAAAGACATCTTGTTTATGAGCTCCTCTTCTTTGCTAATTGAAGACGGAATAAGACAATTGAATAATGAGATTAGTCTACTGGACAACTCAGAATTCATAAAAGTACAGAGCACAAAAAGCACATTTGCTGGAGAACATATCTATATCAACTACGCTAATTTATCTAAGCTTCTATCTCAAAATTCAAAACTTTTAAAATCAGATGAAAAATGGATTAGTAGATGGGCAAATTGGGCTGAACTTGATTTAGAAACATCCGATAATAATTTAACCCTCTCAGGATTCACATTAGTTGAAGATTCTTCATCGAATTACTTGACCTCTTTATTTGGTCAACTTGAACAAAAAATAGAAATAAGCAAAGTAGCTCCAAGAAACACATACAAAATCACGGCTTTAGGCATTGAAGATTTTAAATTATTCTATACCAATTACAAAGATTTTTTAGCAAAACACAACAACCTATATGAACATAATAAGGCACTCTCTGATATAAAATCTACTTACGACCTAGATATTGAGAATTACTTTAATGGAATGGTTTTAAATGAAATGGGCACAATCAGCACATTTTCATCTTCAGGTAAATCTGACGATTTTATATTCATTAAATCTAAAAAAGAATCGGAAGAATTACTCAACCACATCAATCCAAAAACAGAAAACAAGCCATTCTCTGAAAATTATCGAGGATATAAAATATCTAAATTTGAAATCAATAATGTTTTATCAAAATTATATGGTCAAATGTTTAATACTGTCAACGAAAATTACTTCACATATGTTGACGGCTATCTTATATTTGCCAATTCAGCTTCATCTCTCAAAGCATTCATAAATAATTTTCTTTCTAAAAAGGTGTTGGACAATAATTCCACATTCATTAATTTTAAAGATCAAATAGGCTCTCGCTGTAACTTCCTCTACTACACCAATCCATCCATGGGTAATTGGAACGATTTAGTTAAGAAAAAATGGAAGAGTTTTATAGTAAAAGAAAACTGGTCAAATGTCAGCGGATTTGTTTATCAATTGAGCTCCAAAAACGAACTGTTTTATAATAATGTTGTATTACAATATGAGTCCAATCAAGCTGAAGAAACTCAACTAGACTGGATTGTGAATTTGGATAATAACATTACTATTTCGCCTCAAGTTGTATACAACCACAGCAGTAAAAAGAACAATATAGTTATTCAAGATGATAAAAAGATAATCTATTTAGTAAGTTCAAAAGGTAAAGTTTTATGGAAAAAGCAAATAGGCGGCATTATCTTAGATAAAGTCGATCAAATGGATTTTTACAAAAACGGAAAGCTTCAATATATCTTCAACACTGAAGACAGTTTGTACATTATTGATAGACTGGGAAGAGATGTAGAAAACTACCCTATAAGACTTAGCTCGAAAGCTAAAAGAGGTCATACCTTATTAGACTATGACAAGAACAGGAAATATCGAATTTTAATTCCTTCTGAAAATGGGATGGTATATAATTATTCTAAAGAAGGAAAACTTGTTTCTGGATGGAAGTTTGAAAAGCTGAAAAAGCCAATTAGTCATCAGATTCAATATGCTAATATTAAAGGTAAAGACTATATCTATGTAATGGATAGTGACGGCAATACTAAGATTGTTGGACGAAATGGAAAAAAACGCATTGACATTGGAAAAATACCTGTAAAAAAAGCATTCTTTATTGATAAAAAAACGGGCAATATATACACCTCTGACATCAGAGGTAATGTATGGCTAACCATATTAAAAGGAAATCAAACCAAAATCAAAACATCGGAACTTGAAAGCTCTAGCTTTTACGCCACAAATTTCAATAACGATGAGTTAATGGACTTATTCATTTCTGATAACTCTAGGGTTAAATGCTATAACCTAGAATCTGAAATTTTAGACTTTGATATTCAAAATGAATCTAATCCTAAAGTATTTAATTTCAACAAGCAGTCTATTATAGGTTTTTCAAGTAATGGCAGTTGTCATCTGTTCGACACAAAAGGCAATGCTTTTTCGGGAAGCCCCCTCTTTGGCGGTGGCGATTTTGAATGTGTTGACCTAGACAAAGACAACAAGCTAAACCTAATTGTAGTGAATGAAAACATTCTTAACAATTATAGCCTAGAATAAGATTACCTCAATAAACCAATAGTTATGCTAGGCTTAAATTCTTTGGCGTCCACTGAAGATATTGAAAATCTAAAATTGATTTGCTTTTGTTTTACAGAAATAAAAAAGTGAGTTGATAAAGCATAGTTGGGTCGCAAGTCTATTTTATCTATACCTCCTAAATTAGTAGCAAGTCCAACGTCAGCTCCTATGCCAAATGCAGAAGTTAACAGCTTTCCACCTCCAAACATTAAAGACAAGTTATCTATAGATACAGATGTACGTAGGTTTATATAAAACTCCTTTTTGTCATTTTTATACACTATTGACTGGTTAAATAAATCTGTCCAACCAAGTGAAAAACCACTATATACGAGTTTATCGCTTTCTTCTTTTATATCTTCATCAAATCGATACAATTCATTTTCTTCAACAATCTTAATCAAGTGTTTAGCATAACTTGGATTTGTTGCATAGCCCGCTTTTTTAAGCCCTTTAGCCCACGATTTATAATCCTTTATAGAGTATTTAAACAAATCAGCATATCTTGGTTTAAGTAAAAATTCTGAATGATCATCATAAGAATCTCTAACTTTATCGTACTTCCTAAAACACTCATTATTTTTATCATCATCATGAAAGACCCTCTCTCCTTCCCAATCGGAATGGCATTTAATACCGAAATGATTATTCGACTTATTAGCTAATTCGCTGTTTCCATCGGCACTTTCTAAAATACCTTGAGCTAGAGTTATACTAGCAGGAATTTTATATTTTCTCATCTGGTAAATAGCTTCGTCTTTATATTGATCTATATACTGACTTCGAGTCATATTTTGAGCTGAAAGTTGAAAAGTGAAGAAACAAAAAAATAAGATTAGTCGATTTTCCATTCTTTAGATTGTATACGTTGGTTCATTCCTTCAATACCTTGAATCCCTCCGGTATGAACAGCTAAAATAGTACTATTTGAACGAATCTGTTCATTCTTTATCATATCAAAGATGCCATAAAACATCTTAGCAGTATAAACGGGATCTAGCTGAATAGAGAAGTCACGTTTAAATTCATTCATAAAACTTAACAACTCTAGATTAATCTTAGCGTATCCACCAAAATGATAATCAAATTGAATTGACCAATTTGAATGATCTACATATTTTTTCACTTCATCATTTAAAAAGCCTCCACCCTTTAGTGAAGAAAAACCTATAGCATGTTGAGAGGGTTTCAAACTTCTTATTATGCCTGACAATGTTCCACCTGTTCCTACTGGAACACATACCATATCGAATTCTTTAAAAGAAATCATCTCCTCACATGAAGAAACTGCTAACTCATTAGTTCCTCCTTCAGGAATAAGATAATGATCACCATAAATAGACTTCCAATCTATATTGGACTTATTGCGGTAAATCTGTCGATCAACAAAGAATAATTCCATGCCGTCATTCTGTGCCCTTATAAGAGATGGATTTAGCTTATCAGTAGAATCGCCTCTAATGATACCGATAGATTTCAGTCCCATTCTATTACAAGCCGAAGCAGTAGCAACAATATGATTAGAAAACGCTCCTCCAAATGTTAAGACCTTATTATGCTTTTCTCTAATAGCTTCTATTAAGTTGTATCTTAATTTCCACCACTTATTACCCATGCAATATGGATCGTTTAAGTCCTCTCTTTGAACTAATAGCCTAACTTTTTTAGAGTGTAAAAAAGCACTATGTATTTCTTGAATATCTTGTTGAACTACTTGTGAAAACATAAACTAATATAAGCAATGATTATCGTAAATTTGTACCTTTCAATAATTCAATGGTAAACTTTTCAAACCAAAGTAAATTAGCAAAGGAAGACTTTTACAAAAGTAAAGATGGATACATTATTTTTACAGAAAAATACCATTTAAAAAGAGGCTATTGTTGCAAGAGTGGTTGTAAACATTGTCCATACGGATATAATAAAGAGACGGATTCTTTAAAAAAGAAAAAAAAATGACAGCATTTCAAGAAAGTATATTAGCAGGTATTCCAAATGAAATTCCACAAAAAAAAGAATACGATACTAACATCAATCATGCACCAAAAAGAAAAGATATTCTAAGTGCCGATGAGAAAAAGCTAGCATTAAAAAATGCTTTGCGATACTTCCCTAAAGAGCAACATGCACTTTTGGCTTCCGAATTTTTAGAAGAATTAAAAACGTATGGTAGAATTTATATGTACAGATACCGACCAGACTATGAAATGAAAGCAAGGAATATTGAAGAGTACCCAGGCAAAACTATACAAGCAAAAGCTATTATGTTGATGATTCAAAATAATTTAGACTATGCTGTAGCCCAACACCCCCATGAATTAATCACCTATGGTGGTAATGGAGCCGTATTTCAAAATTGGGCTCAATATTTACTTTGTATGCAATATTTAGCTGAAATGACAGATGAACAAACGTTAGTAATGTATTCAGGTCATCCAATGGGTTTGTTTCCTTCTCACAAAAATGCTCCAAGAGTTGTAGTTACCAACGGAATGATGATACCCAACTATTCAAAGCCAGATGATTGGGAAAAATTTAATGCTTTAGGTGTTACCCAATATGGTCAGATGACTGCTGGATCATATATGTACATTGGCCCACAAGGTATTGTTCATGGTACAACTATCACAATACTTAATGCCGGTAGAAAAATCAGTAATAATGGACTTTCTGGAAAATTATTTTTAACTGCAGGACTTGGAGGAATGAGTGGCGCACAACCCAAAGCTGGAAATATTGCAGGCTGTATTACAGTTGTTGCAGAGGTGAATCCTAAAGCTACAAAAACTAGACACTCACAAGGGTGGGTTGATGAAGTCATTGATAATCTAGACACCCTATCTAAAAGAGTAAAAAAAGCAAAAGAAAATAAAGAAATTGTATCCATCGCTTTTCAAGGTAACATAGTGGAAGTATGGGAGAAGTTTCTTGAAGAAGATATATATGTTGACTTAGGCTCTGATCAAACATCACTTCATAATCCATGGGCTGGAGGCTACTACCCTATTGGATTAACATTTGAAGAGTCCAACGAGCTTATGGCTAACAAGCCTGATTTGTTTAAAATCAAAATTAAAGAAACCCTTCGACGTCATGCCGATGCCATAAACAAACATACCTCAAAAGGCACATATTTCTTTGACTATGGCAATGCCTTCTTATTAGAAGCTTCTCGTTCAGGTGCTGATATTATGAGTGAAGATGGGCTAAATTTTAAATATCCTTCATACGTTCAAGATATTATGGGACCTATGTGTTTCGATTATGGCTTCGGCCCATTCAGATGGGTTTGTGGTAGTGGCAAAAAAGAAGATTTAGATAAAACAGATAAAATTGCTTGTGAGGTTTTAGAAAAATTAAAATTACAAGCACCTATAGAAGTCCAACAACAAATGGAAGATAATATTCACTGGATAAAAAATGCCAATCAAAATCAATTAGTTGTAGGGTCACAAGCTAGAATATTATATGCCGATTCTCTTGGCAGGATAGAAATCGCAAAAGCATTCAATAAGGCTATAAAAAATAACGTTATTTCGCCTGTTATTCTTGGAAGAGATCATCACGATGTATCAGGAACAGACTCTCCTTACAGAGAAACTTCAAATATTTATGACGGCTCTAGTTTTACATCTGACATGGCAATACATAATGTGATTGGTGACAGTTTTAGAGGCGCTACTTGGGTGTCTATTCACAATGGTGGTGGTGTAGGCTGGGGCGAAGTAATTAACGGAGGCTTTGGCATGCTGATAGATGGCTCAGAAGAGAGTGATAAAAAAATACAATCTATGCTACATTGGGATGTTAACAATGGCATTGCAAGAAGAAGCTGGGCAAGAAATGAAGAAGCCATTTTTGCTATCAAAAAAGAGATGGAACGCACCCCTGAATTGAAAGTTACTTTACCAAATATTGTTAACGAAAAGTATTTAGACTCATTAGATTTTAATAATTAATTTTTTAATAACGTTTTTTTAACTACTTTTAAAATCTCGTAATTAATGACTTGCTAATCTATATTACAAGTCTACTTAAAGCATAAGGTAAAGCATGAAAAATAAATACTCTTTTTGGAGCTCGTCGTTTCATTTTCTGACTCTTGTAATCCTATTAACGAATATTTCTATTTCCAAAGCCACTAATCCATTTGCTAAAAAGGATGGTGAAAAAAGTTTCTATCTTGAAACCAATCACCTATTGTTTATGCCAGCTATCACCCTTGATTATTTCAAAAAAGCAAGGGATAATTATGGATATAGCATATCAGGCTGTGTAAGTACAATAGATAAAAAGAAAGGCTACATAGTGCCTCCAAATATCGGGTTTCCTATCAATGCAAGTTTTATTTATGGCAGACGTGACAATCTAATAGAAGTTGGCTTTACTCTCAGACCTCAATTTTTCTTGATAAAAGACTATGTCCATCATAACCATCATAATTTTGAAGAAAAATTAACTGAGAACTCAACCATTATCTACTTTACACCTAGAATTGGATACCGATATCAAGAAAAGAAATTACTTAACCTTAAAGTAAGTATTGGTCCTCAATTTAGTATTAGCAAATCAGAATATGTTAAATACACTGGTAGAATTTTTGAGAATTATGAGTATCTAGAGAAGATTTATTTACAAATAGGAGTTGGTTTCAGGATAAAATAAATTTAAAAATTTATTCCAAAACCGACATTCAGATAAAGATTTTCATCTTTCTCTTTCGGATTTTCAAGAAATTCGTCACTTCCATATGACTTTGTTTCTGTGGAAACATTTTGAAGGTGGTAACCTCCAACAATATCTAAGGTAAAATCACTGAAAATTTTGAATTGGAAACCTGCTCCAATACCCCTTCCAATCTTTGTATATTTTTTTTCATAACTCGAGGCCTCACCAATTCTAACGTCAGTAAAAGTTTTGATATAGTCCGTATAACTACCAAATAAATTGATATAAATCCCCATCGGAGCATCCCATGTAAAATAATATTTAAACTCAGGCAAAACTGAAAAGCCCGAATATTGATAGGCATCTCTATCATAAAACACTTGAATACTATCGTTTCCTACTCTACTTCTTTTATTATCAGAAATTAGAGTAACATTCATTTTGTAAGAAAATTGGGCTGCATTAGAGCTGTATCCTGGATCTAGCATACGCTCATATGAAATCGTATATCCGGATTCTGGAGCAAACGGCTGATATAAGCTAGTACTCAATACATTTTTAGACACTCTAAAACTTTGAGAATAAAGAGAGGATGTAAACAAAATAAAGGATAGTAAAATAAATATATGTTTCATTTATAGGTATAAAGTACAAATATCGACATAATTTCCTTTGATTTTATACGACAACAAAATTTTATCTTACCTCTTCAAGGTGTTATTTTTAAACTTTTTTAGTTGTTTTATCTTATATTTAACTTTTTATACGAGTTTTAATATAGATAAAAGGTTAAATTATCATAATACACTTCCATCAACAATGTTATAAGCTATTATTAGCCTATTTTATGTTAAATTTGCACCAATTTTAACACTATGGCTACAAAAATTACAAAAAAGACCTATGTCAATTGGTACAGAAACATGCTTTTGTGGAGAAAGCTTGAAGACAAAGCATCTGCTCTTTACATTCAACAAAAAATAAGAGGTTTTTTACATCTCTATAATGGACAAGAGGCTATTCTTGCCGGCTGCAGAGAAGCTATTGATCCAAGTAAAGATAAGATGATTACCGCATACCGAAATCATGTTCAACCTATTGCTATGGGTGTAGAACCAAAGCATGTTATGGCTGAACTGATGGGCAAGATTACTGGCTGCTCAAAAGGTAACGGTGGGTCGATGCACATGTTTAGCAAAGAACACAACTTCTTTGGTGGACACGGAATTGTTGGCGGACAAATACCTCTTGGCGCTGGATTGGCATTTGCTGACAAGTACAATGGCAGCGATGCGGTCACTCTATGTTTCATGGGTGATGGGGCTGTTAGACAGGGCTCATTACACGAGACCTTTAACTTAGCAATGCTATGGAAGCTACCAGTAATATTCATTGTAGAGAATAACGGCTACGCTATGGGAACATCAGTAGAAAGAACAGCCAATCATACTGAAATTTGGAAACTTGGACTAGGGTATGAAATGCCTAGCGAACCTGTTGATGGCATGGATCCTGTAGCTATGACAAAAGCCGTAGAAAAAGCGGTGGCAAGAGCAAGAAAAGGTGAAGGCCCAACATTTCTAGAAGCTAAAACATATAGATATAAAGGGCACTCCATGTCTGATGCTCAACATTATAGAACAAAAGATGAAGTCAGTGAATATCAAAAAATTGACCCTATAAATACAACTCTTGAAATCATCAAAAAAAATAAATATGCTTCAGAAAAAGAGATAGAAACTATCAATCAAGAAGTTAAAGAAACAATTGCTGATGCTATCCAGTTTGCTGAAGAATCTCCATTTCCAGTAAAACAAGATTTATACGATAGTGTTTATGAACAAGAAGATTATCCATTTATAAAAGACTAAATAAGATGGCAGAAGTAGTAAATATGCCCCGACTTAGCGACACCATGACAGAAGGTGTAGTAGCTAAATGGCACAAAAAAGTTGGCGATCAAGTTTCAGAAGGCGATTTATTAGCCGAAATTGAAACTGACAAAGCCACAATGGAGTTTGAGAGCTTTCAAGAAGGTTTTCTTTTGCACATTGGAGTTGAAGAAGGTGCTAAAGCACCAGTAGATAGCATTTTAGCAATTCTAGGCGAAAAAGGCGAAGACATTTCCTCTTTACTAAAGGATAGTGAAGCAAAAATTGAAGAAACTAAAGTAGAGGAAAAAAAGAGTGAAGCCCCAGCAAAAAATGAAGTGGTCAAAGAAAAACCAAAACCCGTTGTCACTACTTCTACTAAAAAAGAGTCTATATCGACTACAAATAGTAAAAATATTGCCTCACCTTTAGCAAAGAAACTAGCTGATGAAAGGAATATAAATTTAGCATTAGTTAAAGGTACTGGTGATTTTGGAAGAATCGTTAAAAGAGATATAGACAATTACTCAGGCGGAAATACAACACCAACAATAGAAAGTTTCTCTGAGGTAGAAGTTTCTCAAATGAGAAAAGTCATAGCACAAAGATTAGGGGAAAGCAAATTTTCTGCACCTCACTTCTACCTAACTTGCGAAATCAACATGGATAAAACCATTGAAGCAAGACAAGCGATTAATACCGTATCTCCAGTAAAAATATCATTTAATGATATGATTGTAAAAGCCTCTTCAATGGCTTTAGAACAACATCCTCAAATTAATTCCAGTTGGTTAGGCGATAGAATACGATATAATGATCATATCCATATTGGAGTCGCAATGGCTGTTGAAGATGGTTTATTAGTACCCGTTGTCAGGTTTGCAAACAGCAAAAGACTTTCTGAAATTTCAAGCGAGGTTAAAGATTTTAGCGTTAAGGCAAAAGCTAAAAAATTACAACCTGAAGATTGGGAAGGCAATACCTTTACTATTTCAAATTTAGGAATGTTTGATATTGAAGAGTTCACCGCAATTATCAACCCGCCAGATGCATGTATACTTGCTGTAGGAGGAATTGTAGAAAAGCCTGTTGTAAAAAACGGTGAAATTGTAATAGGAAACACACTCAAAGTTACATTATCATGCGACCACAGAGTCGTTGATGGAGTTGTTGGCTCAAAATTCTTAGGTACTCTAAAAAATTATTTAGAAAACCCTGTTTTATTTATGGGCTCAAATAGTATTTAAAAAAGTTAAACAAGTAAATTAAAAGCCCTATCAATTCTGATGGGGCTTTTTTTTATCTTTATGCCATGCAAGAATTGTTTAATTCTATAGAATATTTAAAAGGAGTTGGCCCTAAAAAAGCCGAACTTTTAAGAAGTGAATTAGGCATACATACATTTGGAGATTTACTTAACTACTTCCCCTTTCGATATGTTGATAAAACTAAATTCTACAAAACGAATGAAATCAACAGCGACTTGCCATATGTACAAATTATGGGCAAAATCAGTCGAATACAAGAAGTAGGAGCAAAACACAGTAAACGTTTAACCGCAAAACTTCAAGATGAATATGGAAATATAGACTTAGTATGGTTCAAAGGCACTCGATGGATAAAAGAAAGCATAAAAGGAAATGGTAAATACGTTGTATTTGGAAAACCCAATCTCTACAATGGTAAAATTAACATTGTTCATCCAGAAATAGAACAAATTGACCATACATATGAGCCAAAACTAAATCGACTACAACCTATATACTCAACAACCGAAGCACTATCAAACAAGGGCTTAACTAACAAGGCCATTGGAAAACTGACTTCAGTATTATTACCACAGATAATTAACAGTATTAAGGAAAATTTATCTGACGAATTAACGAAGAAACTCAACTTGATTCCAAGAAAAGACGCTTTTACGAATATTCATTTTCCCGCAAATACTAAAATATTACAACAAGCTCAATACAGACTGAAGTTTGAAGAATTATTTTTTATTCAATTACAACTCATACGAATGAAAATCGTTCGGCAACAAAAACTAAAAGGCTTTCCACTTTCACAAATCGGTGAGCATTTTAATAATTTTTATCACAATCACCTACCCTTCGAATTGACCAATGCTCAAAAAAGAGTTTTAAAAGAAATTCGATATGACTGCGCTAAAGATTCTCAGATGAATCGACTACTTCAAGGAGATGTAGGGAGTGGCAAAACCTTAGTCGCATTGATGAGTATACTCATGGCTATTGATAATGGATTTCAGACCTGTCTTATGGCTCCAACCGAAATCCTCGCTCAACAACACTTTGAAACGGTTTCTAAATTACTGGCCAATATGCCAATAAAAATATCCCTACTTACTGGCTCAGTAAAAAAATCTCAACGCAATACGTTACACGAAGGTTTAGAAAACGGAGAAATACATATTCTCATAGGCACACATGCACTTTTAGAAGATAAAGTAAAATTTAAAAACTTAGGGTTTGTTGTGATAGACGAACAACATCGCTTTGGCGTTGCTCAACGAGCCAAAATGTGGCTAAAAAACACCAATCCTCCTCATGTGCTAGTAATGACCGCAACACCAATACCTAGAACGCTTGCAATGACATTGTATGGCGATCTAGATGTATCAATAATTGACGAACTACCACCTGGCAGAAAAGCTATTAAAACTATTTGGAAATCAGAAAGCGGCAGACTAGCTATGCTTGGTTTTATAGAAAAAGAAATAGAAAAAGGAAGACAAGCATATATAGTTTATCCACTTATCAACGAAAGTGAGTCATTAGATTATAAGGATTTAATGGACGGCTACGAAAGTATTTGCAGAGCATTCAAAGGAAAACAAATTAGTATTGTACATGGACAAATGAAATCTGAAGATAAAGATTTCGAAATGAACAGGTTTGCCAAAGGCGAAACACAAATAATGGTTGCCACAACAGTAATTGAAGTAGGAGTAAATGTTCCTAATGCCTCAATAATGGTTATAGAGAGTGCTGAACGTTTTGGATTATCACAACTGCATCAATTAAGAGGGCGTGTCGGAAGAGGTGCTGAACAATCCTATTGTATTCTGATGAGTGGAAATAAAATAAGTAGTGAAGGACAAGAAAGACTTAAGACTATGGTTAGAACAACTGATGGCTTTGAGATTGCAGAAGTTGACCTAAAACTAAGAGGGCCAGGAGATTTAATGGGCACACAACAAAGCGGAATGTTGGAGCTAAAAATTGCTGACTTAATGAAAGATAATGCTATTTTACAATATGCAAGACAGTTAGCACTAACGCTATTAGAAGAAGATCCCGAACTAAAACTACCAAAAAACAAAGTTATACTTAACCATTACAAAGAGATAAGTAACAAACAACTTGAATGGAGCAGAATATCTTAGTATAAATAGCTAATCATCACCTCATTCTTTTTCTTACTTTTGTCTTAATAATATTACTCTAGATGAAGATTTCATACAACTGGCTCAAAGAATACATCGATATTGATTTAGAAGCAACAGAAGTTGCAAGATACCTTACCGACACAGGTCTTGAAGTTGAAGGTATAGAAAATGTGGAAAGCGTTAAAGGCGGTTTAAAAGGTATAGTAATTGGTGAAGTACTAACTAAAGAACAACACCCTAATGCTGACAGACTCAGTATAACAACCGTTAATATTGGTGAAAAAGAACCACTTAAAATTGTATGTGGCGCACCTAATGTTGAAACAGGTCAAAAAGTTCCTGTTGCTACAATAGGCACAATGCTATATTCAGGTGATGAATCTTTTAAAATTAAAAAAGGAAAAATAAGAGGCGAAGTATCAGAAGGAATGATTTGCGCTGAAGATGAAATAGGTCTAGGCGAAAGTCATGAAGGCATAATGGTATTAGATTCAACAGCAAAAGCTGGTGAACTTGCTAGCAACTATTTCAATATTGACTCAGATATAGTTTTTGAAATTGGTTTAACTCCAAACCGATCAGATGCTATGTCACACATAGGTGTAGCAAGAGATTTAGCCGCTATACTTAACCACAACAACATAAAATGCGAATTAAAATTTCCAGAAATAAACACATTCAAAGAAGGGAGCGAAAAAGCATTCACTGTTGAAGTAAAAGACCAAAATGCATGTCCACGATATGCTGGACTAAACATTAAAAATGTTAAGATTGAAGCATCGCCAGAATGGCTTCAAAAACGACTTTCAGCAATAGGGTTAACACCAATAAACAACTTGGTTGATATTACCAATTATGTGCTTCATGAAACCGGACAGCCTTTACACGCTTTTGACGCTGACAAGATAAAAGGTAATGCCATTATAGTACAGCAATTGAAAGAAAAAACTAAGTTCATTACGCTAGATGATATAGAGAGAGAATTGTCTGCTGAAGACTTAATGATTTGTGATGGAAAAAATCAGCCTATGTGCATAGCAGGTGTATTCGGTGGTAAAAAATCAGGAGTTGAAAAAGAAACAAAAGATATATTTCTAGAAAGCGCCTATTTCAATCCAGTATCTATCAGAAAAACAGCTAAACGACATACATTAAGTACAGACGCATCTTTTCGATTCGAAAGAAGTGTAGATCCTAATCTGGTTATTTATGCATTAAAAAGAGCCGCTATCTTGATTCAAGAAATATGTCAAGGGACTATATCTTCTGCAATAACAGATCTCTATCCGAATAAAATTCTTAACACAGAGATCTCCCTTTCTTACAAAAAGGTAGATTCACTAATTGGTGAAAAAATTGATAGAAATATTATTCAATCTATTTTAAAAAGCCTTGACATCGAAATCATAAAAAGGGATGAAGATGGATTACACATTTCGATTCCACCATATAGAGTTGACGTTACTAGAGAAGAAGATATCGTTGAAGAAATTTTAAGGATTTTTGGCTACAATAACATTCATATTCCTACACAACTCAAATCTTCAATATCGTACTCTAATAAAGTTGACGAAGATAATTTACAGAACATTATTTCAGACTTATTGACCAACAACGGTTTTAACGAGTGTATGAACAACTCGCTAAGTAAGTCATCATACTCTGAGCTTATTTCAGAAATAAAGTTAGATGAGCAAGTTAAATTACTCAATCCTTTGAGTCAAGATTTAGACGGAATGAGACAAAGCTTATTGTTCTCTGGATTAGAAAGTATCGCCTATAACATCAACAGAAAATCCAATGACTTAAGCTTTTACGAATTTGGAAAGACTTACAATATTATTAAAGGAAAATACGTTGAAAATAAAAAGCTAATTCTACTAGCTAGCGGAAATGCAAAATCAGAAAATTGGAATGAAAAAAGCCGTAAAAAAGATTTTTTCTGGATTAAACAAAACGTTGAGCACATATTAAAACGCACAGGATTAAACCATTTGATAGGAAAAAACAGTAAAATATCTTACCTTGTTGATGGATATTCATTCAATTATAAGAAGGATAAAATAGCTGACTTTGGCTTTGTAAGTAAAGCAACACTTAAAGCCTTTAATATTAAAACAGATGTTTTGTATGCTGAACTCGATTGGGATTTAATTATCAAAAATATACACCCAAACACCAAATATTCGGAAGTCAATAAATTCCCAACTGTGAGAAGAGATTTAGCACTTTTACTAGATAAAGACATTGAGTTTTCAAAACTCAATTCAATCGCTAAACAAACAGAGAATAAATTGTTGAAATCTGTAAACTTATTTGACGTTTATCAAGGAGATAAGTTGCCAAAAAATAAAAAGTCGTATGCTTTAAGTTTTGTGCTTGAAGACAAAGAAAATACCCTAACCGATACGCAAATAGACGAGGTTATGGATAAGTTAATTAATGCATTTGAACAGAAAGTAGGTGCTGAAGTAAGAAAGTAAATTCAATTTCTTATATTTGACATCACTAATTAAATAGAAAACACCTAGTTAAAAATGAAAAAAGTTGCCATAGTACTAGCCATGATGTTTGCTGGAATAATTTCTCAAGCACAAGAAAGAGTAGTTAAAATTAGCGGTTTAGATGCTGCTTTTGGTATGTATGAAGTATCTTACGAGCGTACATTCAACGAAGGAATTAATAATATAAAACCTGCTGGAAGATCAAGAAAACAAGGCAAATGGCCTAATATATTAACAAAGGGGTCTATTCAATATTCAGTCTCATTTTTTTCTTCGAAGTTCGACCAAACATTTGGAGCTGGAATGACAGCTGTTATTGATACAAACAGTAATCACGACCCTGGTGACCTTGTTTCAGGAACACAAGTTGTTGAAGATGCTACAGTACATTCTGTTAGTAGACAAGCAACCACTTCTATAAGTGGTTTTGGCTTGGGCATTGAGTATAGAAGTTATATCAAAACTTATAATCAAAAAGTTGGCGATCCGCCAAGAGGTTGGTATGTAGCACCATTTGTTAATTTGCAATCTAAGAGTATTGACTTTGATGACAACACTCCAGAAGAAACTAATCAAGCAATGAATTATTTGATGTATCCTGACGACGATAATGGTGCTGTATTTGGAAATTATGGCGGCCCGTGGATAGGCGATGAAAGTAGTGGGTCAGTAAGTACCAATGGAGCTAATACAACAAGACCTAACGCAACGAACCCTTATATTAGTAATCCAAATACCAATGACCTAAGATGGCGCGACGTTTCTTACAAACATAATGAGTTTGGCTTAATGGCTGGTATAGCTATTGGTCGTCAATGGTTGTTTTATGATAAAGTATCGCTAGACGTTCAAATAGGCCCTCAATACAGTATTGTAAACAGAAGCGAAAGAGTATTTAACGGAAACGATAGCTGGAATTTAAACCAAACCGAGGACAATGTGAATACCGATCGTCTAGCAGGTCTAAATGCAGATTACTATCTTCAAACAAAGTATGGTGATGTATACGCTTTTGACGGCTCAGCCCCTGATTCTGATGTAGCTAATGGCTATTATGGTATTGTTGACGAAGATGGAAACAACGTTATAATCAAAGCCAAAGGAAATGAATCGTTGAAGTTTACATCAGGATTTTACAGAGATTTACCTGGATTAACAGATTTCGCTAAACTAGAAACATATAGAATAAAAATTAGAGTAGGATATGCCTTCTAATTAACAAAACATTTTTAACCTTAACAATTTATTAAATGAATATTAAAATCATATTAACCGGACTTTTGGCTTCAGTAGCATTATCATCTTGC
>JAQWJZ010000019.1 GCA_029248105.1 Flavobacteriales bacterium | reverse complement strand
TATTCATATTACAAAGTACCTCTATTGCCTTGCTCTCTTTCGATAGCTTCAAATAGGGCTTTGAAGTTTCCTTTACCAAAGGATTGCGCTCCTTTTCGTTGAATAATTTCAAAGAACATGGTTGGTCTATCTACAACAGGTTTAGTGAACAATTGTAACAGATAGCCTTCATCGTCTCTGTCAATCAGTATGCCGTGCTTTTTGAGCACCTCAACATCTTCATCAATATCGCCAACACGTTCTAACAAATCATCGTAATAACTCTCTGGAACATACAAAAACTCTACCCCTCTGTCTCGCATAGCAGAAACAGTTTTAACGATATCGTCTGTTGCTACTGCAATGTGTTGAACACCAGGGCCATTATAGAAGTCTATATATTCTTCAATTTGAGATTTTTTCTTGCCTTCAGCCGGTTCGTTAATTGGGAATTTAATACGACCGTTACCATTACTCATTACCTTACTCATCAAGGCGGTGTAATCGGTAGAAATATCCTTATCATCGAAAGAGATAATTTGAGCAAAGCCCATTACTTTAGCATAAAACTCACACCAAGTATTCATCTCGTCCCAATCGACATTACCCACCATATGGTCAATAAACTTCAATCCTGTTGGTGCAGGGTTATAGTGGCTTTCCCACTTTTTATAGCCCGGTAAAAAAGGACCGTCATAAGCGTTTCTTTCTACAAATATGTGAACCGTCTCACCATAGGTATAGATTCCTGAACGTACAACTTTACCAAAGTCATCTTCTTCAGATGTAGGCTCCATAAAAGATTTTGCTCCTCGCTTAGTTGTTTCTTCCCACGCTTTGGTAGCATCTTCTACCCATAGAGCAACAACCTTAACACCATCACCGTGTTTGTTGATGTGTTCGTTTATAGGACCGCCTTCAGTAAGCGGTGTTGTCAGTACTAAGCGTATTTTATCTTGCTTTAGAACATAAGAAACTCGGTCTTTAACACCCGTTTCTAATCCAGCATAAGCCTCCGACTGAAAGCCAAATGCCGTTTTGTAGAAATGTGCCGACTGCTTAGCGTTACCGACATACAGTTCTACATAATCCGTTCCTAACAATGGCAAAAAGTCTTCTGCTTCATCAAACAACTTTTTCAAGCCGTATTCTGTATTTTGAAGGTTTTTTAAATTTTTAATATCTGCTGACATAATTGTATGTTTTTTAAATTATTTATCTAACCAAGACTGATGATAATCTCCATCTATTAAGTCCATAGCCGCCTGAGTTACTTTTAAAGGCTTGAAAGTATCTACCATTACCGCTAACTCTTCGGTTTCTGTTTGTCCGATACTTCGCTCTGCTGCACCAGGGTGCGGCCCATGCGGAATACCAGCAGGGTGTAAGGTAATCTGTCCTTGCTGAATGTGGTTTCTGCTCATGAAGTCACCATCGACATAATACAACACCTCATCCGAATCTATATTGGAGTGATTGTAGGGGGCTGGAATTGCTTCAGGGTGATAGTCGTATAAACGTGGACAGAAAGAACACACCACAAAACCTGCAGCCTCAAAAGTTTGGTGCACTGGTGGCGGTTGGTGTACACGCCCTGTAATAGGTTCAAAGTCATGAATAGAAAAAGCATAAGGATAGTTGTAGCCATCCCATCCAATAACGTCAAAAGGATGTGAGGCATAAACGTATTCGTGTAACATCCCTTCCTTTTTAATCATCATAGTAAAATCTCCCAACTCATCGTGTGTTTCTAGTTCGTCAGGCTGACGCAAATCACGTTCGCAAAAAGGAGAATGCTCTAACAGTTGACCAAACCAATTACGGTAACGCTTTGGCGTATACATAGGGCTTGTCGATTCGACAATGAACAAACGGTTGTCCTCAGTATCGAATTGAAAAGCGTAAATCATCCCTCGAGGTATCATTAGATAATCACCAGGACCGTACTTAAGGTTACCAACAATGGTACGTAAAGTACCTGTTCCTTTGTGTACAAAAATCATCTCATCGCAATCGGCATTTTTGTAAAAATAATCGGTCATAGACTGCTTAGGTGCAGCTAATGAAATATGACAATCATTATTAATTAACACCGCTACCCTACTATCCAAAAAGTCGTCTGTCGGCTGAACATTAAAGCCTTTCAAACTCAATGATTTTAAATTCTTATCAACGGCTATTTTAGGACTGATATCTTTTGCCCCTTTAATATCCTTTACCATTGTCGGTCGATGGGTATGGTATAATAAGGAAGACATTCCGTCAAACCCTACCGTTCCAAACAATTGCTCATAATACATACCACCCTCGGGCTTAGAAAAAACAGTATGTCTTTTGTGGGGTATTTTCCCCAATTTGTGATAAAATGGCATAGTTCAATTTTTTAGTAAGTTATAAAATTTTTTACTCTTTAAACGA
This sequence comes from Flavobacteriales bacterium, assembly GCA_029248105.1. Classification (NCBI taxonomy): domain Bacteria; kingdom Pseudomonadati; phylum Bacteroidota; class Flavobacteriia; order Flavobacteriales; species Flavobacteriales bacterium. The sequence continues at coordinate 21,755 of JAQWJZ010000019.1, read as the reverse complement.
TTTCGATAAATCCACTCGCATATGACTATGAAAGCGTTTTTTATTTTCTTTTCCTTGTCTTAGCTTTTGCTGTTCCTCATCAGGCAATTGAATAATCTCCAAACAATCAGATGAACAACATTGCTGATGTTTTTCTTGACAGCTGCTACATTGAATAAACAATAAATTGCAATTCACATTTTTACAGTTTACGTGGGTGTCCGATGGCTCACCGCATTGGTGGCAACTGCTAATTATTTCTTGACTAATGCGTTCCCCTAAACGTTCATCAAAGACAAAGTTCTTGCCCTTAAATTTATTGGGTAAATCCTTGTTTTCATCCAACTGACGTGCATAATCTATAATACCACCATGCAGCTGGTTAACGTCTTTAAAACCGTGATGCTTCAGGTAGGCAGATGTCTTTTCACAACGAATACCTCCTGTACAATAAAGCAATACTTTTTTATCCTCTTTGCCCTTAAGCATATCTTTTACCTCAGGTAATTCTTCCCTAAATATATCGGATTGAGGACATATAGCATTTTCAAAATGACCGATTTCACTTTCATAGTGATTACGCATATCAACTACAATAGCCCCTTGTTCTATGGCATCATTCCATTGTTGGGCGTTCAAGTGTTGTCCAACATCCGTCACATCATATTCGTCTAGAGGTAAGCCGTCAGCCACAATCTGCTCTCTAACTTTTATGGTAAGTTTATAGAAAGACTTACCATCATCTTCAACCGCAATTTTCAGGGGTATATTCTTTAACTCCTCAAAGGTATTCAAGGATGCTATAAATTGCTCCCAATGATGCTCTGGCACATTCATTTGGGCATTAATTCCTTCTCTAGCTACATAAATTCTACCCAAACAATCTAACTCATTCCAATGTTTAAACAAATCATCTCTAAATTGTTCAGGGTTTTCTAAAATAACATAGCGATAAAAGGATAATGTTTTTCTACAAAAATCTTCGGCTTCTAGCTTCTCCAAAGCCTGTTCCTTACTGAGCTTGTTGCGCAAACCTTTCTTATGTGCATTCGGATCCATTAAACTGAATTTTTTTCTAGCCTCAAAGGTACACAAAGAAATAGGATTTGAAAGATGATTTGAGTCATAGATATACACTAAATGCTATATTTGTACCATATTTAAGCTCCACATGAAAGACACCATCTTAGTTATCGGCTCTTCTGGTCAGATTGGCACAGAACTAGTATGTACGCTCAGACGAACTTATGGCAATTCTAATGTCATTGCTTCTGATATACGACCTTCAGACACTGTTGAAATTATGCACTCTGGACCCTTTGAGGTTTTAGATATAATGGACAAAAACCTGTTGTTTGATATCGTTAAAAAATATCAAGTTACTCAAGTGTATCTGTTAGCTGCCTTGTTATCGGCAACAGCAGAACAAAATATCGAGTTGGGCTGGAGCCTCAATATGCGTTCTCTTTCACACGTTTTGGATTTAGCTAAAGAGAAACATATCGAAAAAATATTTTGGCCAAGCTCAATTGCTGTATTTGGACCTACAACACCAAGTATTTTGACGCCTCAGCGAACCATTATGGAGCCCAATACCGTTTATGGCATTAGTAAATTAGCAGGCGAACGTTGGTGCGAGTATTACAATCAAAAATTCGGAGTTGATGTTAGAAGTGTCCGTTATCCCGGACTTATCGGCTGGAAATCACAACCCGGAGGAGGGACTACCGACTATGCTGTTCATATTTTTCATGAAGCGTTAAAGAACAAATCTTACACTAGCTTTTTGAGTGAAGATACTACCTTGCCTATGATGTATATGAACGATGCTATTAGAGCAACCTTAGAAATTATGGAAGCTCCAAATGAACAAATTAAAATACGTTCTTCATATAATATTGCTGGTTTGAGCTTTAGCCCAAAAGAGTTAGCGCTAGAGATAAAAAAACATATACCGAGCTTTAAAATAGACTATAAAAGTGATTACCGACAAGCTATAGCAGACAGTTGGCCACAAAATATTGACGATTCTGTAGCTTTTAAGGATTGGAATTGGAAAAGTTCCGTTAATTTGCAAGATATGACTTCTGATATGCTGAAGAACATTGAAACACTAATTACCGAATAACCAATTTAATGAGTTTAGATTTACACATTTATAATACACTAAGTCGTCAGAAAGAAGCCTTCAAACCCTTATTGCCCAACTTTGTTGGTATGTACGTTTGTGGTCCTACGGTGTATGGCGAACCCCACTTAGGACACGCCAGACCATCTATTACTTTTGACATCGTTTTTCGTTACCTTCAGCATTTGGGCTTAAAAGTACGTTACGTTCGAAACATTACAGATGCTGGTCATTTGGTTGATGACGCTGACCAGGGCGAAGATAAAATCGCTAAAAAGGCTCGATTGGAAAAATTAGAGCCTATGGAAGTGGTACAATTTTATACCATCAAATACCACAAGGCTGTAGAAGCACTAAACTGTTTGCCACCATCAATAGAGCCAAGGGCCACAGGGCATATTATTGAGCAAATAGAAATGGTAAAAACCATTATCAATAACGGCTATGCTTATGAAGTCAATGGCTCTGTTTATTTGGATGTCAATAAATACAATGAGGATTTCCCTTACGGCAAACTTTCAGGCAGAAACCTAGAGGATACCCTTGAAAATACTAGAGCCTTAGAAGGGCAAAGTGAAAAGAAAAGCCCAGTAGATTTTGCTATATGGAAAAAAGCCGCTCCTGAACACATCATGCGTTGGCCCTCACCTTGGAGTGACGGTTTCCCAGGGTGGCACTTAGAATGTTCTGCCATGAGCAGCAAATACTTAGGTGATACCTTCGACATTCATGGTGGTGGTATGGACTTGGTTTTCCCTCACCACGAAGCAGAAATAGCCCAGTCTAATGCTTGTAACAAATGCGACCCCGCCAAATATTGGATGCATAATAACATGATTACCATCAACGGACAAAAGATGGGGAAATCCCTTGGCAACTTCATTAACCTAGAAGAGTTTTTTAGTGGAAGCCACGAACTTTTAGAACGTGCTTACAGCCCTATGACGGTGCGTTTTTTCATCTTACAAGCTCACTATCGTAGTCCATTGGATTTTTCTAACGATGCTTTGCAAGCTGCTGAAAAGGGCATGAATAAATTATTGAACGCAGCAGCTACTTTAAAATCCTTAAACTCTAGCGCCAATAGCTCTGTTGATATCAAAGCTCTTGAAGACAAATGTTTTAAGGCTATGAATGATGACTTTAACACACCTATTCTAATTGCTCATTTATTTGAAGCCGTACGTATTGTCAATTCTGCAAAAGCAGGTACAGAACAAATAAATCAAGAAGATATAAAAAGCCTAAACCGATTGTTTGACACCTTTGTATTCAATATTTTAGGTTTACAAGAAGACCAAGACACCAAAGGTAACGACCTAACCAAAGAAGTAATGAACATCATTCTTCAGCTTAGAGGAAATGCCAAAGCCAATAAAGATTGGACCAGTGCAGACCTTATAAGGGATGAGCTCAAAAAGCTAAACATCGAAGTGCGTGATGGTAGCGATGGTAGTTCTTGGGAAGTAAAAAATTAATTGAATGATGATTAGACAACTACCTCTGTATTTTTTATGTGTTATTTTTCTGTTGGCTTGCCAAGATAATAAACCCACTCAATCGGTAAAAAAAGAAGTCAAGAAAAGCGTTGAAGTGCCTGACTTTAATGCTGATAGTGCCTACACCTATATTCAGCAACAAGTTGATTTTGGACCCCGCTATGTCAGTAGTAAAGGGTGGAAACAATGTGGCGATTTTTTGGTTGAAAAACTAAAGACCTATACCCCTCACGTTCAAGAACAAAACAGTCCTATCAAAACTTATGATGGCAAATCTCATACTTTGAGAAATATCATTGCCTCATTCAGTCCAGAGAAAAACAACCGAATATTATTGTGCGCCCATTGGGATACTCGCCATGTAGCTGATTACGATGTAGAACGACAAAACGAACCTATCCTCGGTGCTAACGATGGCGGTAGTGGCGTTGGTGTTCTGATTGAGATTGCAAGGCTGTTGTCCCAACAAGAAAGCACAGTAGGCATAGATATCATCTTGTTTGATGCCGAAGACCACGGAAACCCCGATGGCGATGGCAATAGTGCTACTTCTAGCTGGTGTATCGGCTCACAATATTGGGGCAAAAACCCCCATACACCCAACTACTATGCACAGTATGGTATTTTGTTAGATATGGTAGCCGCTAAAGACGCTCGTTTTACCCAAGAGGGGCTATCCAGAACATTTGCTCAACGCATTCTTAAAAAGGTTTGGAAAGAAGCTCACAACTTGGGGTATGGCAGTTATTTTGTATACCAACCTACTCCTCAAATCATTGACGATCATTATTTTGTCAACACCTTAGCTAATATCCCAACCATAGATATTATTGAATACGACAACAACACTCAAACAGGCTTTAATAAGCATTGGCACACCCATGGCGATGACATGAGAAATATTGATAAAAGCACCCTCAAAGCTGTAGGTCAGACAGTTACCTCTGTTATTTATAATGAATAATCTTCACAAGCTTATAAAACCTTAATCCATAGTTAACGTTTTGTTTAACTAAAAATTTGTTTTTTTGTTAGTTTTGTTACGTTAATCCTTAAGTTATGAAAACAATACTTACTATACGTGCATTATTAGTTATGCAATTAGGTGTGTTTTGTAGCTTAGTATCTTTAGCTCAAGAACATACCCCTCAATTAAATAGTGTCTATCTAAAGCCCTTAAAAACTGTAGATTTTTTAAACGAATACCCTCGTATTTCATTGGGTACAGATGGTCATATTACTAAAAATTGGTACTACGACCTTAGTATAGCTTATGGCGATTTAAACATTTACAAAACCGTTGTTTTTGATGAAAATTTAAAACGCAATAAAAATGAGTATGCAATCTTCGATATTCAACCAACATTCAAGCTCTTAATTGGTCAAAAGAAAACCCTTAGTACATTTTTAGGCGCTAGTTTGTTGTATACAAAGCGACAAGTAGAGTTAAAGAATAGCTACTACTACCCCGAAGGCAGCAAAGGAGGAATTGATTACGATGCAGCACGAATGCATGATAACAGGATAGGTGGACAAATTTATTTTGAGAGTAATTTAAGTTTTGAAAATATTGGATTCAGCTTCTATACTACCTGCGGATTAGCATTCGCAAAAATAAAATACACTAATGTGAAAAACCCTCAAATAGTCGATTTTTCATTCGTAGAATGGTGGGAAAGACGAACAGTAAATGAGGGAAATCTCTATCCGTTTCAATTAACTTTTGGCTTGAAAATCCATTTCATTTTAAACGCGTATAAAAAATTCCAAAGCGAATAGTAAGCCCAATTCTAGTTTCAGTAAATAAAAAAGCCATAGTCGTTTTTTGGATTGCATATTTATACCGACCTTTGTACCTTGAAAAACTAACCCTTTATATTATTGATATGGAAATTTTTTTATTCATCGTAGCACACTGGTATTTATCACTTTTTGCACAATCTTTTTTTCACCACCGCTATTCGGCGCACCAAATGTTTACTATGCCTAAATGGGTAGAGAAGTTCTTTTTTGTATTTTCTTTTATTTCGCAAGGCTCGTCTTATATGAGTCCAAAAGTATACGGCATCTTACACCGTTTGCACCACGAACATGCCGATAAAGAAGAAGATCCGCATTCGCCATTATTTTCCAAAAACTTTGTGAGTTTAATGGTCAAAACATATCATAAATTTGCTGGTATTCAGAGTGGTGCTATTAAAGTAAAAGAATCCATCACTATAAACTTACCCGATTGGAAATGGTTCGATAAAATGGCAGGATCGCTATTGGTAAAAGTGCTATGGTCATTATTCTACATTTGGTTCTACTACACTTTCGCTACAGCTTGGTGGATGTACCTATTTATTCCTATGCACATAGTGATGGGTCCCATTCATGGTACTGTAGTCAATTGGTTTGCGCACAAGTTTGGATACACCAATTACGAAGTGGATGACACTTCAAAAAACCTCATGCCTTTTGACATTTTTATGTTGGGCGAAGGCTATCACAACAACCACCATGCAGAGGGTGGTATGGCTAACTTTGCTAGAAAATGGTACGAGATTGACCCCATTTACCCCATTATGAGAATTATGGATTGGGTAGGATTAATACGAATCAATCCTGTTGCTTTAAAAAGCTAGTCGTCACACCCTTCAGGAGCAATCTCTAAAGTGTGAATTTCAAGAGTATCACCATTCATTTTGGCGGTAATTATCACTTGTACTGGCAAGCCCATTGCAGGAACTAGGTCGGAATAATAGTCATCCATACCCCATAAGTCCTCACCAACAAAAATAACAGGAACATTATCTTGATCTTCAAAATAATGTTGTCCTTCATTCATTGTCCACCAACCCTCCATAGATACCAAAGGCTGATCTTGAGCGCAAGAGAACAAAGAAATACAGAAAAAAGCAGATAAGATTAAGCGATTCATTTTACAAAAATAAGCATAATCTTGTATCTTGCAGCAAAACAATTCTATCTATGGCACAAGTCAAAAAACTATTTCTTATTGATGCCTTTGCGCTAATTTATCGTTCTTATTTTGCCTTTAGCAAAAACCCACGCATCAATTCCAAAGGCATTGAAACCTCAGCTGTCTTGGGCTTTGTAAATAGTTTGGTGGAAGTCATAAAAAAAGAAAACCCTACACATATTGCTGTTGTTTTTGACACTCCAAAAGCCACTATTAGGCACATAGAATATGCCGAATACAAAGCCAATAGAGAGGCCATGCCAGAGGGAATTGCGGTAGCTCTGCCCTACATTGACCAATTGTTAGATGCCTTTAATATTTCCAAGCTGTTTGCCGATGGCTATGAAGCAGACGACGTCATAGGAACGCTCTCCAAGAAAGCCGAAAAGCAAGGTTTTGTAACGTATATGATGACACCTGACAAAGATTTTGCACAGCTCGTTTCAGAAAATATTTTGTTGTACCGCCCAGGCAACAAATGGAAGCCAACCGAAACGTGGGGCATTCAAGAGGTGCTCAATAAATTTGAGATTAAAGAAGTTACTCAAGTCATCGATTTCTTAGGGATGATGGGCGATGCCGTAGATAATATACCAGGCTTGCCTGGAGTGGGTGAAAAAACAGCTAAAAAACTATTGGCTCAATACGGCAATATGGAAACCTTATTGGAAAACGCTCATGAAGTCAAGGGTAAGTTGGGTGAAAAAATACAAGCCCACAAAGAGCAAGGTATATTGTCTAAAAAGTTAGCAACTATACTGCTAGACGCGCCTGTAGATATTGATGAAAAAGCTTTAGAAGTTAAAAAATTCGATGCTGAAAAGGTACAAGCCTTATTCGAAGAATTGGAATTTAGAAACTTGGCTAAACGCCTATTAGGTCAATCGGCGGTGCAAGAGAATGAAGAAAAGAAAGAAGTATCTGACAATACTAAAAAGAGTGGCTCTTCAAACGGTCAAATAGATTTGTTTTCTATGGCAGTTGACGATACTCCTCCGGCAACTTCATACCAAACTATTGAAGATGTTAATACCAACTACATTTTAATAGATACCGCTGAAAAAAGAAAAAATCTACTAGCCCAACTCTTAGCACAAAAGTCTGTTTGCTTCGATACAGAAACAACAGGCTTAAACCCTCTTACGGCCGATATCATTGGTATGTCGTTCTGTTTTGAAAAAAACGTAGCCTATTATGTTCATATTCCTGAGGGAGATGAACAAAATATAGTTGATGAATTCAAAGCCTTTTTTGAACACACTAGCATAGAGAAAATCGCCCAAAACTTAAAATACGACTATAAGGTTCTTGCTAAATATGGGACGAATGTAGAAGCTCCTATTTTTGACACTATGTTGGCACATTACTTACTTGAGCCCGACCAACGTCACAATATGGATGTCTTGGCTCAAAATTACCTCAACTATTCACCCATAAGTATAGAAACATTGATAGGTAAAAAAGGGAAGAATCAGCTCAGTATGCGCCAAGCACCCTTAGAGCAATTGTGCCCTTACGCTTGTGAAGATGCCGACATTACCTTTCAGTTAAAAGAAATTTTTCAGAAAAGTCTTGAAGGCACTAAAGCCTATGATGTGTTTAAGACCATTGAGATGCCCTTAATTTCCGTACTTTCTAAAATGGAAATGGAAGGCGTGAAAATAGATATTGATGCCTTAGCTGACTTCTCTAAAAAGTTAGAAGAGAAAATTATACAACTCAATGATAATGTTCAAAAAACAGCAGGGACACCCTTTAATTTAGCCTCGCCTAAACAATTAGGACAGATCCTTTTTGAACATATGAAATTGGTAGAAAAACCCAAAAAAACCAAAACAGGGCAATACTCAACTTCTGAAGAAACACTGTTAAAACTAAAAGGCAAACACGAAATTATTGACGATATTTTAGAGTTCCGTCAGCTACAAAAGTTAAAATCAACCTATGTCGATGCTTTGCCCGAGTTGGCCGATACAGATACACACCGAATACACACCACCTACCAACAAGCTGTAGCAGCTACTGGACGATTGAGCTCGGTAAATCCCAACTTACAAAACATTCCTATAAGGAGTGAAAAAGGTAGAGAGGTTAGAAAAGCCTTTGTCCCTAGAAATGACAAATTCGCCTTGTTAGCCGCCGACTACTCACAAATAGAATTGCGCCTTATGGCACACCTTTCACAAGATGATGGAATGTTATCAGCTTTTCAAAGTGGAGAAGACATACATACCTCTACAGCTGCTAAAGTGTATCAGATTGGCTTAGATGAAGTCAGCAGAGAACAACGTTCACACGCTAAAATGGTCAATTTTGGTATTATATATGGTATATCTGCCTTTGGCTTATCCCAGCGTTTAGGAATAAAAAGAGGAGAAGCTAAAGAAATTATCGACAATTACTTTATGCAATACCCTAAAGTTAAGGACTATATGGATTTAAGTATAGACCAAGCTAGAGAAAAGGGCTTTGTAGAAACCATAATGGGCAGAAAGAGAATGCTTAACGATATTAACTCTAGGAATGCCGTAGTTAGAGGTTATGCCGAGCGTAATGCCATTAACGCTCCAATACAAGGTTCAGCAGCTGATATTATAAAATTAGCCATGATAAAGGTAGCTGATGCATTAAAAGAAAAAGATTATAAATCTAAAATGTTGTTGCAAGTACACGATGAATTGGTATTTGACGTACACCAAAGTGAAATAGATATTTTCAAAAGCTTAATTAAAGACAAGATGGAAAACGCCATATCGATAAGCGTACCTCTGGATGTAGAGCTAGGGATAGGTACAAATTGGCTAGAAGCCCACTAAAAATTTAGTTCTTGTTCTTATAAATAGAATACAATACTAAAAGAGCTGCAACCCCAATAAAGCTGCTTTGACCCATTGAACCGATAGCTTTGGAAATGTTACCTACAACATTCCAGCCAAACAAAGGTTCTCCGATAATGAGTTGTACCGTTACGCCTAAGCATAAAATAACTATTGCAAAAGAGGTTAAATCGTTGGCAAGAGTTTTTATTCTTTCTAATAAATCTTTCATAGTATTTATATTAAAGATTAAATTTAAAAAAAGCCCGTCAATATGACGAGCTTTTTTAAATTATTTATAAGTCATCTTATTTCTTTAATAAAGAAAATAAAATCAAGATAGCTAAAAATCCAGCAAAACCAGATCCAGCTAAAGAACCTAAAACGTTAGTTACATTTTCAATTACTGTTACTCCGAACATTGCTCCAGAGCCAAAAAGAATCTCAACAGCAACTCCTAAACCTAATAAGGTAATTACTAATGCAGTTAAACCTGTGAAAAAATCACCGAAGTATTTAAATACTTTATCCATTTTCTAAAAAATTTGATTAATAATGAGGACAAACATATAAGCCTGATTGATACTTGTCAAATTATTTGTGCAATTAGAGTCAAAATTAAATAAATACTAAAAAAAAACTTTTTTTTAACACTCATTTTTTGCAAACAACTGATTATTAGTTAGTTACAAGAGGTTTAGTTTGACAATTTGTTTTAATAAATTTTTCATTACTAACACCAAGATGTTTATAAACTGATTGGTGTTTAATCAGCTGAATTACAGTGTTTTACATGTATTTTTGAGTGATTATTGAGCTAAATTGGCTAAAATCTACAAATCACGAATAGAGTACAGTACTTCTTTACGTTTATTGCAGTCATTTAAGAAATGAACGTATTTTTCAGCAACTAACTCTGCCGATGCTAATTCGCCTTCTTCTTTGTAGGAAATAAAACGATCGACATCTGGGAAGTCCGATTTTTTAGCTTCTCTAATTTCGTCTTGCATAGCGGTATCCACAATACCTGGTGCAATAGAGAACACCTTGAAGGCCGGATATTCGAGTTGAAGTGCTTGAGAGAACATATCCATAGCAGATTTAGATGCACAATAAGTACTCCATGAATGAATGGCTTGTTTTCCTGCTCCAGAACTGATATTTAATATGATACACTTGGATTTGCTACTCTCAAAACAGGAGATAAATTGCTGACACAAAATACTTGGCGCTGCAATATTTAGAAAATAATTCTCTTTTATTTCTTCTTCTTCATGAAGCCCCAATGGCTTTATAGGTCCTATAGAGCCTGCATTATTAATCAGCACGACTTTATCCGCATTAAACGACGAGGCTTTGAAAATTTTATCTGTCCAAGGTTGAGAAAGATCAATATAATGATGCTTATACCTATCGTGCTGAATGGTTCGTGAACGAGCAATACCGATAACCATATTGTTGGTATTCTCTAAAAGTAATTCGGCTATAGCCTCTCCAATTCCACTACTTGCACCTGTTATATAAAATACGTCCATTATAATTGATTTAATGCTTGTTCAAGGTCTGATTTTAGATCTTCTATGTCTTCAACGCCAACACTTAATCGAATAAGTGAGTCCACCACACCTGTTTTTTCTCTTTCTTCCTTGGGTATAGCGGCATGCGTCATACTAGCAGGATGACCACATAAAGACTCTACCCCACCCAAAGACTCTGCTAAGGTAAAATAATGAGTAGATGATACCACCTTAAACGCATCATCTAATCTATTGCCTTTTAATGAAAAGGACAACATACCGCCAAAATCTTTCATCTGTTTTTTAGCTATATCATGGTTGGGATGGTTTTCAAAACCTGGCCAATAGACTTTATCTACTTTAGGATGATCTTTTAAGAAATGAGCAATGGCTTTTCCGTTTTCACAATGACGTTGTATTCTTAAATGCAAGGTTTTTATTCCTCTCAACACCAAAAAGCTATCCATAGGCCCTGGCACCGCACCACAACTGTTTTGTATGAAGTATAAGCGTTCTGCTAAAGCGTCATCGTTAAGCATAAGAGCCCCCATCACTACGTCTGAATGACCGCCTAAGTATTTGGTTACCGAATGCATGACCATATCAGCTCCTAAGTCAATAGGGTTTTGAAGGTATGGTGAGGCAAAAGTATTATCCACACCAAGCATTACATCATTAGCTTTAGCTACCTTAGCTACCGCCTCTATATCAATGATGTTTAACATTGGGTTAGTTGGTGTTTCCACCCAAATCAGTTTAGTGTTATCGTTGATATAATCGGCTATCTTATCAGCATTTTCCATGCTAATAAAATGAAATTTAACCCCATAATTCTCAAAAATTTTGGTGAAAATACGGTATGTCCCACCGTACAAATCATTGGTAGAGACCACTTCGTCTCCGGGCTTCAATAATTTTATAATAGCATCAATAGCCGCTAAGCCACTACCGAAACACAAACCGTACTTAGCATTTTCTAAAGCAGCTAAATTGGCTTCCAAAGCAGCTCGTGTCGGATTGCCTGTTCGTGAATATTCAAAACCTTTATGGTCGCCCGGACTGGCTTGAACATAAGTAGATGTCTGATAGATAGGAGTCATGATTGCTCCTGTTGTTGGGTCTGGTTCTAGACCTGCGTGTATTACCTTAGTATTAAACTTCATAAAGTTGTATAATAAAACATCGGCTAAGTTACACAATTGATAAAAAAAAGAGGGACTAGTGTCCCCCTTTTTAAAGCTATTTATTTTTAAACAGTTTTTTGGTGCTAAACGTGCCGTTACTGTAACGACTTATTTCAAAGTAAATTCCTATTGCTAAGTCGCTTATGTCTTGAGCCGCTTGGCGTTTACCCAAAGCATCCAAAAAATACCTTTCTGTAAGTTGTTGGTTTGTCCAATTCGTTTCTTCTGAAATATCTGCTGGAGTAGGTATAGTAACGACATTAAAATACAAGCGTGGGGTTTGATCACCGCTATATTGACCAGCCTGAACGGAATGAAGTACTGTATTACTCGCTGCATCTTTCAACAAACCAGAATATTAATTAGAATTAAGGAAAGAAATACTGTAACAGCTTCCTTGTTGCAAACTGAATTGGGAAGAGCCATAACTAGGCATACTGAAAGCGTCATTGACTATATTATTATCAGAATCATAAATATCATATAAAAGGCTACTTGAACATTCAATAGCAAGTGAGGTAGAACTAGAAGTTGGCGTACTAACCGATGATGGAATAGTAACACGAAGAGTGTCATCATCTGGAAAATTATCGCCCTCAAAGTCAATAAAAAAAGTAATATCGTCATTTTGATTAACCTCAAAAGGCTCTACAAAAGCATAATCATACATGGTTGTAACAGTCATGTCCGACCAAGGGTCAATCGTTTGGTTAGAATGGAAGTTACCATTAATGAAAATGTCCAATTTATAGTCTTCGAAATAGTTGGTCTCATTGGATACGATAAGGTCGCCCCTAGTAACAAGTAGTTTTGGTGCGTAAGTAAGCGGTGCTGCATTGCACAAAGTGGAAGAAAGTGGTGTGGTTACGTCCATTAAAGTTCGATTGTTATCCAAATCCGTTCCATTGCAATACTCTATATAATAGGTTGAGGCAATGTGTGAAGAAGGGTAACCCCATCCACCATCCTCATGGTAAGTTCGTACGTCATCTGGGCAGATGTAAAAAACTCTAGGATAACCACTGACTGGATACTCTGAATAATTAGACTGCACATTGATAACAGGATACTCTATACCCCATTGTTGAGTATAACTTGCTACTTCTTGGTCAGATGATGGTTTGGGGTCAATGTAGAACATACTGAGAGTATTATCCCCATCAGGACCATATTTTTCCCATATATCATGCCCAACATTAAACGTCCAATCTTTACAGGGATTACACGTTCTGTAAGAAAAATCGAGTAATACCTTATAACCTTCATCGAGGTAGTCGTGTATAGTATGGGTTACCCCATCCAAATCGGTAAAACTAGCATTAGGGGCAATGTCTGTCTCTTGGGCATGAACAGTTCCAAAAATGGATATCATCAAAAAAATAGTTGACATAAAAGTAGTGATTAGGTAATTTTTCATAGACCCTAGGTTTTAATAATGTTGTATGAATATAAGAAGTAAGTTGAGTTGTCGTTTCATGAGATTGTGTTTTTAAGGTATTTAACGAATCAAATATACCCACTACAAATTCAAAAAACAATCGATTTTGCTCAGGACCTTACTCCTTCAAGGCCCTTTTTTAAACAAAATATTGCTCTACATTTTGATACAATTTGTTTGTACTTTTAGCCCCTAATAAATACCACAATGAAAAAAGCATACCACTTGGCACAATGCAGTACTTGCCAACGCATCTTAAAAGAAGTGAATTGGACAGAGCAAGAGCAAGACATCCGAACTGAAAAAATCAGTCCTGAACAATTGGATGAAATGGCAGAAAAAACAGGCTCTTACGAAGCCCTTTTTAGCAGACGTGCCATGAAGTATAAAAGCATGGGATTGAAAGACAAAAATTTGACCGAAACGGATTACAGAAATTTAATCTTAGAAGAAGATACCTTCCTCAAACGTCCTGTTTTTTTAGTCGGCGAAAACATTTTTGTTGGTAACAGCAAAAAAACAGTAGAGGCACTTATTTCTGCACTAGATGAATAAACGACTACTTGCCCACTTAGCTCTTTTTGGTGCTAACCTCATATATGGCATCAACTACACCGTAGCTAAAGACGTCATGCCTGATTATATAGAACCCCTAGGTTTTATTTTGGTTAGAGTAACAGGTGCTGTAATCATGTTTTGGCTCTGTTATGTACTGTTTTATTATGAGAAAGTGAAAGCCAACGACTTACTTAAACTGGCTATTTGCGGCTTGTTTGGTGTCGCCATCAATCAGATGTTATTTTTTGAAGGTCTGAACCTAACCACTCCCATTAACGCTGCTGTTATAATGGTTAGCAACCCCATATTGGTATTGTTGTTTGGTGTGTTTTTTGCCACTGAAGGCTTTAGCACAAAAAAAGGAATTGGCGTAGCTCTCGGCGCTATTGGTGCGCTTACACTGATTACTAATGGCGGTCAATTGTCCCTTAACAACGAACATTTTTGGGGCAACATCATGGTCTTTTTAAACGCCTCTTCTTATGCTGTATATCTTGTATTAGTAAAACCGTTAATGAAAAAATATAAGCCCATAACCGTTATCAGCTGGGTGTTTTTATTCGGTATAATTTTTGTCATTCCTTTTGGTTGGTCTGATTTCCAAGCGATACAGTGGTCCGCTATGCCTAGCGCAATTTTGTGGAGTGTAGTCTTTGTCGTTGTTGGCACAACTTTTTTAGCTTACCTGTTCAACATATATGGACTAAAAACATTAAACCCTTCAACGGTAAGCACCTACATCTATTTACAGCCTGTTTTGGCAAGTATAGTAGCCATAATAGCAAGTAGTGACGAGCTTAATCTAATCAAAGTAATATCCGCCATTTTAATCTTTTTAGGTGTTTATTTAGTCAGTCAAAAAACAAAACCTGCTCAAGACTAGCAATTTATTACCTTTGTCAAATAAATAATACACTATGATTCTATCGATGACAGGCTACGGAAAAGCCGAAAGCAACGCTCATAACAAAAAGTTTACCGTTGAAATAAAGTCCCTCAACAGCAAACAGATTGATATGAATGTTCGTATGCCTAGCTCTTACAGAGATAAAGAATTAGTCATTCGGAAGTTTTTGAGCTCTGCATTAGGTAGGGGTAAAATAGATTGCTCACTTTTCGTTGAGCATACGGGTATAGAAAAGACCGCCAACATCAATGCTGAAGTCGTTAAAAAGTACTATCAAGACTTAAAAGCCATAGCCCAAGAACTTGACAATAAAGACGAACTAATGGGTGCTGTCATGCGTATGCCTGAAGTGATGAAAGTAGAAAAAGAAGAGCTAGACCCTCAGGAATGGCAAAGCATAGAAAAGCTCATTCATGAGGCGGCACAAGCCCTCGCACAATTCCGAAAGGATGAAGGTAAATCCTTAGCCGATGACTTCAAACTACGTATAGAAAACATCCGAACCCTGATGCAAAGCATAGAAAAAGAAGAGCATCAAAGGGTAGCGAATATCAGAGAACGAATAGTAGAAAAACTAGGCGACTTAAAATCAACTATCGATGAAAATAGGCTAGAACAAGAGTTGATTTATTTCCTAGAAAAACTTGACGTGACAGAAGAATTAGTTAGACTTTCTAACCACCTCAATTACTTTTTAGAAACTATGGACTCCTCCATTTCTGAAGGTAAAAAGCTAGGTTTTATCTGCCAAGAAATAGGCCGAGAAGTGAACACCATAGGTTCAAAATCTAATAATGCCGAAATGCAACAACAAGTCGTTCAGATGAAAGACGAGTTGGAAAAAATAAAAGAACAAATACTCAATGTCCTCTAATAAAGTCCTTATTTTTTCTGCCCCCTCTGGTGCAGGTAAAACAACCATAGTTAAGCATTTGTTAGAACAAATGCCTACAGAGCTATCCTTTTCTATTTCGGCTTGTAGCAGAAAACCCCGCAACAATGAAATTGAGGGCAAAGATTATTACTTTTTGTCTGTCGATGAGTTTAAGAAAAACATCGCTGAAAGTAAATTTTTAGAATGGGAAGAAGTTTATCCTCATTTATTTTATGGTACATTATTAGAAGAAGTGCAAAGTATTTGGTCGCAAGGAAAATCGGTCGTGTTTGATGTGGATGTACAAGGTGGCATATCCTTAAAACAGCATTTTGGCGATAAGGCTTTAGCGTTATTTGTCGCTCCACCATCTTTAGAAGTTTTGGAAAAAAGATTGCGTAACAGGGGGACAGAAAGTGAAGAAGATCTTCAAAAACGTATAGGCAAAGCAGAAGAAGAAATGACCCATAAAACAGCTTTCGACCAAGTGTTGGTTAATGAAAATTTAGAGACCACTTGTCAAGAAGCACTCACTTTAGCCCAAGATTTTTTAGTATTGTAAGATGAAAACAGGTTTATTTTTCGGCTCATTCAACCCTATACACATAGGGCATATGGCTATTGCCCAATATATGCTGGAGCATACCGAAATTGACAAAATATGGTTTATGGTATCGCCCCAAAACCCTTTCAAAACCAAAGAAACCTTACTCGACCAACAACACCGTTTGGTATTAGTGCGTATAGCTACCGAAAATGATCCTAATCTACAAGCCTCTAATTTTGAGTTTTCTTTACCCATACCCTCTTATACGGTAGATACTTTAACTCACTTGAGAGAAGCCTATCCAAATGAAGATTTTGCACTTATCATGGGGCAAGACAATCTAAGTAGTTTACATAAGTGGAAAAACCACCAATCCATTTTGGAGCATCATGAGGTTTTTGTTTACCCTAGACCTAAAGCTAAAAGTAGTGCCTTAGAAAGTCATCCTAAGATACACCTTACACATGCGCCTATGATGGATATTTCTGCTCAGTTTATCAGAAAATGCATACAAGAGGGCAAGGCAGTCAATTATTTTCTGCCACCTAGGATAAGCCAATATATTGATGAAATGAATTTCTACAAAAAGTAGATTAGGCCAGTTCAAGAACTGAAATTATACTTTGGAAGATATAGCCGCCATCGTTGTTACCTAACTCCAAATCAGAAGCTCGTTCGGGGTGGGGCATCATACCAAATACATTACGGCCAGCGTTGCAAATACCTGCAATATTCTCTACTGCACCATTAGGGTTGCTATCGTCTGTAATGTTCCCATTGGAATCACAATATCTGAATAACACTTGATCGTTATCGTTGAGTTGTTTCAAGGTGTCCGCATCGGCAAAATAACGTCCCTCGCCGTGAGCAATAGGAATGCAAAGTGGCTCTTCTCTAATGATGCTGTCGGTAATACATGTGGTGTTATTCACAGTGGATAAATAAACATTTTTGCAAATGAATTTGTGACTGTTGTTGTGTAATAATGCGCCTGGCAATAAGCCCGATTCGCAAAGGATTTGGAAGCCGTTACATACACCCATCACATAGCCGCCTTTGTTGGCAAATTCTATGACTTTTTCCATTATGGGAGAGAAACGAGCAATAGCTCCCGATCGCAAATAATCGCCATAAGAAAACCCGCCGGGCAAGATGATAAAATCACAGTTTTGAAGGTCGGTGTCTTTGTGCCAAAGGCTGACTACTTCTTGTTTATAAAGCGTTTCTAAAACATAGATCATGTCTTTATCACAATTGGAACCGGGGAATACGACTACGCCAAATTTCATTTATAATGGTATTAAATATGAGAATACAAATTTAGAAAAATTTATGCCTTAAAAAGAGGTGCTAGTTGTAAATATACAGTACTTATTAAGATAAGGATAAACACACTTTCGTACCACCACCTTTTATGTATAAAAATGAAATAATTACTTATCAGAACGCTAAAAGGCAAAGCAAAAAATAAGAGGTGATTCCAGCTGTCTTGAACAAAGAAAATACCAATAAATGCACAGATAGAATACCCAAATAAAAGAAAAAAAGCTTTTCTAGAACGTAAGCTTTTCATCGACAACCACTGAATAAGTTCTCTTATAGCGAAGAAGAATAAAAGTAATAATAGCAATGACCATAAGGCTAAAGCTAGGGAATATTCAAAGCTAGGGAATGTCCATTTTAAAAAAGAAAAATAGTAGTTGCTTAGCGCGGGTAGGCCATCGAAATAAAAGCCATAAGCCCAAGCGAATAAGAAAGGGGAAAATAAACCAATAAAAGGAATGAGTAAGTTACGCCAACTGATGGTGGTGTAGAGAGCGGTGGAAACGTATGGCAGAACAAAAAAGAGAATACAAATAGGATTAATCAGTGTGGCCAAGCCAATGAGAAAACCACTATCAAATAATAAGCCATAGGGTCTATCTTGTTGAAAACAGAGCATCAATTTATTGAGGACAAAAAGCATTATAAAAAGGCATATCCAAGAGGATGAAAACGAGAAAGCAGAGCTTAATATCACAAAAAAGAAAGCAGGTAATATGGTCACATTTTTGAAAACACCTCTTTCACTAAGGGCGTTATTCCAACCCATAGCCATAAGTAAACTTATTGCAAGAAGTAAGACTGAAGACCAAATAGGGTGTTGCAGAAAAAAAGAGGCTAATGAAGAAAAAAGAGGATGGTCTGAACCCAATGAAGGCTCACGGACACTAATCAAATCCAACACAAAAAAGACCACCGCCGTAACGAAAAACGCAATATATGCGGAAGGACGATTTGTTTTTAGTGTTTTTATTAGCATTTTTTTAAGAATGTTCTAATTTTGCAAAAATAATACTTCTCAAACTATGTGGTCAACTTTTTGGAACGGTCTCGGCGAAATATTTTCAAGCATTTGGACAATCATGCCAGCTCTTGGTAATATTCCTAATATTTTATCAATCCTTGTAATCTCGGCTCTATTCATTTATTGGACAGGCAAATTGGTTTCTTTTAAGAAAAACGGAGAGGCCTAAACCTTCTCTTCTTTTAAGTCAAAACCAATATCCTTACGGTAATACTTGCCATCGAATTGCACTTTTTCAGCATTATCGAACGACTTGATTAATGCATCTTCCATTGTTCTTCCGAAAGAAGTAATAGCCATTACTCGACCACCATTAGTCATTACTTTATTATTCTCTTGGCGTGTGCCAGCATGAAAGACTAAACTATTTTCTACCTCTTCTAATCCTTGAATAGATTTACCTTTTTCATAATGTTCAGGATAGCCACCAGACACTAGCATAACAGTTGTTGCCACGTCTTCATCCACATAAAAATCTTGTTCTCCAAAAGTCCCTTTAGAAATCCCTTTAAAAAGATTAAGCAAATCCGATTTGATACGAGGTATTACTACTTCCGTTTCAGGATCACCCATACGCACATTATATTCTATCACTTTAGGGTCGCCATTAACGTTCATTAGACCGATGAAGATAAATCCCTTGTATTCTATGCCTTCATCTTGTAGTCCTTTGATGGTGGGCTTAATGATTCTATCTTCTACACGTTCTATAAAAAACTTATCGGCAAAAGGTACTGGAGAAATAGCTCCCATACCTCCCGTATTCAGTCCTGTATCGCCCTCGCCAATGCGTTTGTAGTCTTTGGCAGATGGCAATATCTTATAGTTTTTGCCGTCTGTTAGCACAAATACAGATAGCTCGATACCGTCTAAAAATTCTTCGATAACCACTTTAGAACTCGCGTCGCCAAACTTAGCGTCTGCCAACATGGCTTTGAGTTCTTTTTTTGCTTCATACAAGTTGTCGATAATCAACACCCCTTTACCTGCCGCCAAGCCATCGGCTTTCAATACATAAGGCGGTTCAAGAGTTTCTAAAAAATCAAAACCATCATTCAAATTATCTTTGGTAAAACTATCGTAGGCGGCAGTAGGTATATCGTGACGTTGCATAAACTGCTTAGAGTATTCTTTGCTGCCTTCCAGTTGTGCTCCTTCCTTAGACGGCCCAATAACGCAAACTTCACTAAGCGCAATATCGTTTTTGAAAAAATCGTAAATACCTTTAACTAGGGGGTCTTCAGGTCCAACGACTAGCATATCAATTTCGTTTTCTATGACAAAGGTTTTAATAGATGTAAAATCCGTTACGCCGATGTTTACATTTTCACCGACTTCAGATGTTCCGGCGTTACCCGGGGCAATAAATAATTTTTCGCACAAACTGCTTTGCGCAATTTTCCAGCTAAGGGCATGTTCTCTGCCTCCAGAACCTAATACTAATACATTCATTTTATAATGGAATATTTCCGTGTTTCTTTTTAGGTAGGTTATCTACCTTATTTTCTAACATCTTGAAAGCCTTTATAAGCTTTTCTCGTGTTTTGGCAGGCTCTATAACCTCATCGACATAACCTCGAGCAGCAGCGTTGTATGGATGAGCAAAAAGCTCGGCATATTCAGCCTCTTTCTCTTGCCATTTGGCTTGAGGGTCTTTAGCCTCTTTGATATCTTTTCTAAAAATAATCTCGGCTGCTCCCTTTGCTCCCATTACTGCTATTTCTGCCGTAGGCCAAGCGTAATTGAGGTCGGCGCCAATATGCTTAGAGTTCATCACATCGTAGGCACCACCATAGGCTTTTCTGGTAATGACCGTTATACGTGGCACTGTAGCTTCGCTAAAAGCATATAACAACTTTGCGCCGTTATTGATTATACCGTTCCATTCTTGATCAGTGCCAGGCAAGAAGCCGGGCACATCTTCCAACACCAACAAAGGAATATTAAAGGCATCGCAAAAGCGCACAAATCGAGCGGCTTTGTTAGAGGCGTGATTGTCCAATACCCCAGCTAAAAAGGCCGGTTGATTCGCCACAATACCTATGGAACGACCAGCCAATCGAGCGAAGCCACAGACGATGTTTTCGGCATAGTCTTGGTGTACCTCGTGAAAGGAATCGGCATCGATAATACCGTTTATAGCCGCATGGATATCGTAGGGCTGACTAGGACTTTCTGGAATGATATCATTCAGTTGGACGCGTCTTTCATGGCCCATTTTGTAATCTACCCTTGGCGCATCTTCCTCACAATTTTGGGGAATATAGCTTAACAACTTTTTGAGGTTATTTATCAGTTCCACCTCATTGGCATAAGTAAAATGTGCTACTCCAGATTTAGAAGCGTGGGTAGCTGCACCGCCCAGTTCTTCGGCAGTCACTTCTTCGTGGGTAACTGTTTTAACGACATTAGGTCCAGTAACAAACATATACGAGGTGTTTTCTACCATCATAATAAAGTCGGTAAGGGCAGGCGAATAGACTGCTCCACCAGCACAAGGCCCCATAATAGCCGAAAGCTGTGGCACGACTCCACTTGCTCGTGTATTGCGATAAAAGATGTCGGCATAACCACCCAAAGAAACTACACCCTCTTGAATACGTGCACCGCCACTATCGTTCAAGCCAATAATAGGTGCGCCATTTTTCATGGCCATATCCATAATTTTACAAATCTTCTCGGCATGGGCTTCTGCCAAAGAACCGCCCATAACGGTAAAGTCTTGAGCATATACGTACACCAAGCGACCCTCAATAGTGCCGAAACCCGTAACGACTCCATCGCCTAAAAACTGCTGTTTGTCTAAGCCGAAATTAGTAGAACGGTGCATCACCAACATACCCACCTCTTCAAAAGAACCTTCGTCCATTAAAAAGTGAATACGCTCTCTGGCGGTCAGCTTACCTTTAGCGTGTTGGGCGTCTATACGTTGTTGTCCGCCACCCACTAAGGCTTGAGCCTTTTTTTCTTCTAATATCTTGAGTTTGTCTTTCATC